>NZ_JBEOUD010000030.1:0-120150 GCF_040303865.1 Streptomyces sp. NPDC094034
GCGATCTGGCACAACCGCAACACCGGCCGAACCATCACACGCTCGCTAACCGCCTACGACCACTAACCAAGCCTTCGGACTTACTCGTCTAGGACGTCCGGAGCGGCTGGAGGAACGGCCAGGACCGCGTGTTCACGGGTGCGCGCGGCACGTACGGCACGTACGGCTGACGCGCCCGCAGAGCTCCCGTTCCGAATTCGTCCGCGCGGCCCCGCACTCCGGTGCGGGGCCGCGCGCATGTGTCGACAAATACCCCGGCAGACCGGCCATTTCGGACAGGTCACGTCAACACCCCATTCGAAAAGTCCGGTCGAACCATCCCTCACACGAGTGACTAAATGTCGCCAAATCATTACTGACCGCTACGCTCGCCTGCGTGACCCACACAGCCCGCCGTATCGGCCGAACTCTCGCTCTCGTACTGCCCGTCGTCCTGGTGCTCTCCGGGACCCTCGCGGTCGCCCGCGTCCCGTGGGCGGCCAGCACCTCCGAGTCGCAGGTCCTGACCGCCTCTTCGGACACCGCCTCGGTCCGGGCCAAGTCCCGTACGCCCCAGGACATTCTGCGCGACCAACTCCTCGTGGAGCTTCAGGAGAAGGATCCGGGCATCGCCCTGACGCACCTTCAGCGGCAGGTCGAGGAGCGCCCGTCGCTCGCCAAGCACTGCATGTCGATCGCGCGGGCCCTCGGCCGCGCCGCCGTGGCCTCCTACGGCCCGACGCGCGCGCAGTCCTTCTCGCGTCCCGTGTGCGACACCTCGTTCGCGTACGGCGTCTCCCAGCAGACCGCGGGCAGCTGACCGCGGGCAGCTCCCGCGGTCCGCTGACCGCGGGGACTGACCGCCGGCGCCCTGTCCGGCCCGCCTATCGTTCACGGCATGCATACGTATCCGACGCAGGCCGTGGTTCTCGCGGGCGGCCAGGGGTCGCGGCTGCGCCCGTACACCGATGACCGGCCCAAGCCGATGGTCGAGATCCCCGGGACAGGGACCCCGATCATCGGCCATCAGCTTTCCTGGCTCGCCGCCGAGGGCGTGACCGATGTCGTCATCTCGTGCGGCCATCTCGCCGAAGTCCTCCAGGAATGGCTGGACTCGGCGGATCTGCCGCTGCGCGTCACCACCGTGGTGGAGCCCGAGCCGCTGGGGCGCGGCGGCGGCCTCAAGTACGCCGCCGCGCGCCTGCCCGCCCCCGATCAGCCGTGGTACGCCACCAATGGCGACATCTGGACGCGTTTCTCGCTGCGCGAGATGGCCGCGTTCCACACCGAGCGTGACGCGACGGCGACGCTCGCCCTGGCCCGGCCGCGGATCCCGTGGGGGGCCGTCGAGACGGACGAGTTCGGTCATGTCCTCGACTTCATCGAGTCGCCCCCGTCGCCGTATCTGATCAACGCGGGGGTGTACGTGTTCTCCACGGGCTTCGTCGAGTTGCTGCCCGATCGCGGCGACCACGAGCGGACCACCTTCCCCCGGCTGGCGCGGCAGCGGCGGCTGGCGGGCTATCCGCTGCCGAACGGGGCGTACTGGCGGGCCATCGACACCGCGAAGGACCTCACGGAGGCGGCCAAGGAGCTGGCGTCCGGCGGCCCTGGGCGCCCCGCGGGCCCTGTCGCGGGCGCCGGGCCCCTTCCGGGGCATCCCGGGGGTCCCGGGAGCCCCGGCACCCCCGTAGGACGCTGACGGCCCTCCTGAGCGACTGAACGACTCGGCGACTCGGCGACTCAGCGACTCAGCGACTGAACGACTCACTGACTGGGCGACTGGGCGACTGGGCGACGACTGAGGGGCGGCCACCCCGCTCGGGTGGCCGCCCCTCAGTCCAGTTCAGTGCTCCTTACGGTCATGGCGTCAGCCGAGCAGGCCGCCGATCGGGTTGCGGTTGCCGCCGCCCGAGGACGAGCCCCCGGTGCCGGATCCCCCGTCGCCGCCGCTGCCGCTGCCGCTGCCGCTGCCTCCACCGCTTCCGTCGCCGCCCGTACCGCCCGTGGAGGCCGGTCCCTGGCTGCTGGACGGCGGCGGGGCCTGCTCCGCGGTCCGCGGGGCCTGCTGGACCGTGCCCTGCGTCTGGCTGGGGGGCTGCTGGATCCGTCCCGTGCCCGTCGAGGCGCCGCCGCTCTCGCGGACCTGTCCTTCACTGCCGGGCGCGGTCTGTGGGGCGGTGGGGCTGCCCGAACGGCTCGCGGACGGCTCGGACGACGCACTGCCCTTGGCGCCCCCGCTGTCGGGCGAACCGGACGCGCTGCTCGTACCCCCGCCGCGCCTCTGCGGCAGCGGGACGCCCGGCAGTTGGTTGACCGGGTCCACATTGGGTCCTGGCACGGTCACCATCTCGGTGGAGCGTACGGCTCCGCCCAGGATCGAGCCGACCAGCAGTGTGAGACCGATGACGACGGTCGCCACGACCGTGCCCCGGCGCAGCACCCGGCGCCGCAGGTCCCAGAGCTCGGAGCGCGGCCCGAGCCTGCGCCAGGCCTCGCCCGCGAGCCGCCCGTCCACGGAGTAGACCGGGGCGCCCGCGATGATCAGCGGGGACCAGGCGGCGAGATAGATGATGTCGGGCGCGTCGTACGCCGGGACGGTCCGCCAGCTGACGGTGAGCAGCAGCGCCGCCGAGAGCAGCGCCCCGAAGGAGGCGGCGACCCGCTGCCAGAGGCCGAGGACCGTCAGTACGCCGACCACGATCTGGAGGAAGGCGACGCTGAGGCCCGCGCCGACGGGGTGGGAGAGCGCGAAGTCCCGCAGGGGCTCGGCGAGGGCCCAGGGATGCAGGGAGTTGAGCCACTTCACCATCGAGCCGCGCTCGCCGCCGTCGAAGTAGACGGGGTCGCAGAGCTTGCCCATGCCGGCGTAGATCGAGATGAAGCCGAGGAAGACGCGGAGCGGGAGCAGCACCACGCCGAGGTTCATCCGGCGGCCGGGGTAGTACGCGTGCCGTACGCCCGCGTCGGTGGCGCGCGCGCCCTCCGTGCCGTGCCGCGGGGAGCCGTCCCGCTCGTCGGGGTCCGGGCCGAGCTCGTACGGCTCGTCGTCGGGCCCTTCGTATCCTGATCCGGCGTCGTAGCCGGAGTCGTAGCGGCTGTCGTAGCGGCTGGAGTCGTGGCGCGCGTCGGAGTCGGGCGCCGTGTCGTACGCGCCGACCGCCTGCCGCATGGGCGGCAGCAGTGGCGTGACGGTGGTACGGGGGGGACCGGACGGAGCCGGTACGCCCACCCGGGGGCCGCCGACGACGGGTGTCGGTACCGTCGTCTCGCCTTCGGCATCGATCCGCGGGATGACCTGGGTGGCGCCCGCGTCGTACCCCCTTCCGGGTGCTTCTGGCAGACCGGGCGCGTCGCGGTACGCGCTGCGCGCGGGCAGGGCGGAGGAGTTCCGTACGGCCTGGAGGAGCCCGCTGGCTCCGGGGTCACCCGGCTCGGACTTTCCGCTCCAGACGACGGGCGCCCTGCGACGCGTCGCTCCACCGCCGCCCCCGCCTCTGATGACGGGGATGCGCGTGGTGTCCGCTGCCGCGGCGCGGGCGCCGCCGGGGCGCTGGGGCGTTGCGAGCTTCACCCGGAAGCTGGCGTGGTTCACGATGACCTGCGCGGGGTCGCAGTCCACTTTGAGCATGCTCAGCGGGGGCTGATCGTCGAACCCGGGCCGGGGCGTTCTGGTGTCCACACTCATCTAACCGAGTGACTTGTGTTTAGGACACTGCCTTGACGCGCGGGAAATGTCCGAGGCCCGTCAAGATCACTACGGCGGCCCGTTCGTGGTCGCGCGGGCCGCGGTCAGGACCGGCGGCGCGACGCCTCGTAGAGCACCACTCCCGCGGCGACCCCGGCGTTCAGCGACTCGGCGCCGCCGGGCATCGGGATCCGGAGCCGGAAGTCGCAGGTCTCGCCGACCAGCCGGGACAGCCCCTTGCCCTCGCTGCCGACGACGATCACGACGGGACCGCCGAGGGCTTCGAGGTCACCGACCTCGGCCTCGCCGTCCGCCGCGAGGCCGACGACGGTCAGGCCCGCCTTCTTGTACGCCTCAAGCGTGCGGGTCAGGTTGGTGCAGCGGGCGACCGGTGTGCGGGCCGCCGTACCGGCCGACGACTTCCAGGCACCTGCCGTCATCCCGGCGGCGCGGCGCTCCGGTACGACGACGCCGTGCCCGCCGAAGGCGGAGACGGAGCGGACGACCGCACCGAGGTTGCGCGGGTCGGTGACCCCGTCGAGCGCGACGATCAACGGGTCCTCGCCGTCGTCGAAGGCCGCGGCGGCGAGGTCGTCGGGGTGGGCGTACTCGTACGGCGGGACCTGGAGGACGAGGCCCTGGTGGTTCAGGCCGTTCGTCATCCGGTCCAGCTCGGGCTTGGGGGCCTCCATCAGATGGATGCCGCCACGGTCGGCCGCGAGCTGGAGCGCCTCGCGGACACGCTCGTCGTTGTCGATGAACTGCTGTACGTAGAGCGTCGAGGCGGGCACGCCGTCGCGCAGCGCCTCGAAGACGGGGTTGCGGCCGACGACCATCTCGCTGGTGCCCTTGCCGCCGCGACGGGCGACCTGGCGGCGCGCGGTCTGCTTGGCCTTGGCGTTGGCGACGCGGTTTTGGACATGGCCCTTGCGCGCGGACGCGGGCGGCGTCGGGCCCTTGCCCTCCAGTCCGCGGCGTCGCTTGCCACCGCTGCCGACCTGCGCGCCCTTCTTGTTGGACGTGCGGCGGTTCCTGCGCTGGCTGTTCCCGGCCATGACCTACCTGTTTCGTTGCTTCAGAAGTGCTTCACGGTGCTTCGTGGGTGCTTCAGAGGTGCTTCGGACGTGCGTGCGCGACGCCCCGTTTTACGCGTCAGCGTACGCAAGTGTGCCGCCCGGAGAGCCGGGCGGCACATATGCCCAGGTCAGCGCGGTCCGAGCGTCCAGCGCGGGCCCGACGGGCTGTCCTCGATGACGAGTCCGGTCTGCTGGAGCTGGTCCCGGATGGCGTCGGCGGAGGCCCAGTCCTTGCGGCCGCGCGCCGCCTCGCGCTGTTCCAGTACGAGCCGTACGAGCGTGTCCACCACGCCGTGAAGATCTTCGCCGCGGTCCGCCTCGCCGGCCCAGTGCGGGTCGAGGGGGTCCAGGCCGAGGACGCCGAGCATGGCCCGTACCTCGGCGAGCCGGGCGACGGCCGCTTCCTTGTCGTCGGCGGCGAGCGCGGAGTTGCCCTGGCGGACGGTGGTGTGGACGATCGCCAGCGCCTGCGGCACCCCGAGGTCGTCGTCCATGGCCTCGGCGAACGCGGGCGGCACCTCGTCGGCCGGCTCCACCACTCCCCCGGCCTTCTCCACGACCCGCTGGACGAAGCCCTCGATCCGCGCGAACGCGGACTCGGCCTCACGCAGGGCCTCCTCGCTGTACTCGATCATCGAGCGGTAGTGCGGGGTGCCGAGGTAGTAGCGCAGCACGATCGGGCGCCAGTGCTTGACCATCTCGGAGACCAGCACCGAGTTGCCGAGCGACTTGGACATCTTCTCGCCGCTCATGGTGACCCAGGCGTTGTGCACCCAGTACTTGGCGAACTCGTCGCCGTACGCCTTGGCCTGCGCGATCTCGTTCTCGTGGTGCGGGAAGATCAGGTCGATGCCGCCGCCGTGGATGTCGAAGACGGTGCCCAGGTACTTGTGGGCCATGGCCGAGCACTCCAGGTGCCAGCCGGGCCTGCCTCGTCCCCAGGGGGTCTCCCAGGACGGCTCGCCCGGCTTGGCGGCCTTCCACATGGCGAAATCCCGCTGGTCGCGCTTGCCGGTCTCGCCCTCGCCCGAGGGCTGGCGCAGATCGTCCAGGTCCTGGTTGGACAGTTCCAGATAGCCGGGGAAGGAGCGGACGTCGAAGTAGACGTTGCCGTCGGCCTCGTACGCGTGACCGCGCTCGATCAGGCCGCGCATCATCTCGATCATCTCGGTGATGTGGCCGGTGGCGCGCGGTTCGTAGGTGGGGGGCAGGCAGCCGAGGACGTCGTACCCGGCGTTGAAGGCGCGCTCGTTCTCATAGCCGATCGCCCACCACGGCCGGCCCTGGGCGGCCGACTTGGTGATGATCTTGTCGTCGATGTCCGTGACGTTGCGGATGAACGTCACGTCGTAGCCGCGGTACTCGAACCAGCGGCGCATGATGTCGAAGTTCAGTCCCGACCTGATGTGCCCGATGTGGGGCGCGGCCTGCACGGTGGCGCCACACAGGTAGATCGAGACACAGCCCGGCGTGAGCGGGGTGAAGTCACGGATCTGCCGGGCACCGGTGTCGTACAGCCGAATAGTCACGCGACAAGGGTAGTGCGCCCGGGGTAGTGCCCCGCGACCCTTTGGGCCGCGGGGACACCGAAGCGTGACAATTGATTCCCCGGCCGGCCGAGGTCAGACGCGGCCGACGATCTTGCGCGGGGTGATACGGACGACGACGCGCTCGTCGTCGTCGGCGGCCGCCGGGTTGAACTCGGCGTACGGCTTGCCGGTGTACTTGAGCGACAGCTCGTTGATCAGTTCCTGGCCGCCCTCGGTGCTGAGGTGCGCGGTGCCGCGGATCTCCGCGTAGGTGTACGGGGCTTCGGCGGGCTGTGCGACGACGGTCACCCGGGGGTCACGGCGCAGGTTCTGCTCCTTGCGGCGGCCGATGGTCGTCGAGATGAGCAGGTCGTTCCCGTCGCGCTTCACCCAGACCGGCGACACCTGCGGGCTGCCGTCGGGCTGGATGGTGGCGATGTTGACGAAGATCGGCCCGTCGAGGAGTCGCTTGAGGTCTTCGGAGAGTTCGGCTGACATGACTGCCTTCCTGATGCCTGGCACACGGGGGGGGTGAACCGGGAGGGACGAACTCCGGTTCGCGTACTCGTCGATGCTCCCCCGGCGCACGCCCGCCAACCGGTATTTCGGGCCGGTCGGTCGGCGGGCGTCCTTCGCTGATCGTCGCTCGTCGGTCGCGAACGTCAGCCGTGGGGGGCCGGGCGGCCGTCGGCCGGTCAGCCGTTCCGTACCACCAGCGCCGTGGCGATCGCGGCCAGCCCCTCGCCCCGGCCCGTGAAGCCGAGCCCGTCGGAGGTGGCGGCGGAGATCGCGACCGGCGCGCCGACCGCCGCGGAGAGGACCTTCTGTGCCTCTTCCCGCCGCTTGCCGATCTTCGGCCGCACCCCCACGACCTGTACGGCGACATTGCCGATCGTGAAGCCCCCGGCGCGGACGATCCTGGCGGCCTCCGTGAGGAGGGTGATCCCGGACGCGCCCGACCACTCGGGGCGGCCGGTGCCGAAGTGGGCCCCCAGATCCCCGAGGCCGGCGGCGGAGAACAGCGCGTTGCAGGCCGCGTGCGCGACGACGTCCGCGTCGGAGTGGCCGGCGAGTCCGGGACCCTCGCCCTCCCAGAGCAGGCCCGCGCACCACAGCTCGCGGCCCTCCTCGAAGGCGTGGATGTCGGTGCCGATTCCGACCTGGGGCAGCGTCACGGCCACCGGCGGCCGGTTCTCAGAAGCCATCGTTGGCCCTCCTGCGGGCGAGTACCGCCTCGGCGAGCACCAGATCCAGCGGCCGGGTCACCTTGAACGCCTCCTCGTGTCCCGGTACGACCACCACGGGCGCGCCGAGGCGCTCGACCATACCGGCGCAGTCCGTCGCGCCCTCACCGACCGCCGTCTCGCTCCGATGGGCGCGCTGGAGCGTCTCGCGGTCGAAGCCCTGCGGGGTCTGTACGGCGCGCAGCAGCGCGCGCTCGGGGGTGGCGACGACCGGCTCGGGCTCGCCCTTCTCCCGGGGCTCGACCTGTTTGACGGTGTCCGCGAGCGGCAGCGCGGGCACGACGGCCGGTGCTCCGTCGCGTACGGCCTCGATCACGGAGTCCACGGTGTCGACGGGCACGAGCGGGCGGGCCGCGTCATGGACCAGGACCGCGGTGATGCCGTCGGGGAGGGCTTCGAGGCCGAGCCTGACCGATTCCTGGCGGGTCTCACCGCCGGGTACGACGAGATAGTCCGTGCGCTCGGGCAGCGCGTGTTCGTTGAGGAGGTTCTTGACCTCGGGGGCGCCCTCGGGCGGCGCGACCACGACGACGAGCGAGACGGCACGGGACGCGGCCATCGCGCGGACGGCGTGGATCAGCATCGGTGTGCCGCCCAGGGTGCGCAGCGCCTTGGGGGCGCCGGGACCGAGCCGTACGCCCCGGCCTGCGGCGGGGATGACCGCGGCGGTGCGGTGGGGCCTGGCTTCCTCTGACATCGGTTGCACTCCGGCAGGTTTGTTTCCTCGGCCGACATGGGTATGGCCACAGCGTGCCGGGCGCGACGCCTTGACCGGACCCTTCCGTGACACCGGGTCGAGACGTACCGCGCCGGCCATGAGGCAGACACGTCGCGACACGACACATGCGTGTCGCGAGCATCACGACAAGTGAATGTGTACGGGGGATGTATACGGAATGTCGGACGGGATGCGGGTATACGGGCATGCCGCAGCGCCCGGCGACGCAGCCCTTTCCTCATAGCTGGTCAGCGGGCACCACGGCATTCAGTGCTAGTGCTTCACTCAGTGCTGGCTAGTGCTTCACTGCGTCAAGATATTCAGGACGCGAGGACCTCGTCGAGCAGAGCCTCGGCCTTGTCTTCATTCGTGTTCTCCGCGAGAGCCAGCTCGCTGACAAGAATCTGCCGCGCCTTGGCGAGCATGCGCTTCTCACCTGCGGAGAGTCCGCGCTCACGTTCCCGGCGCCACAGGTCGCGCACGACTTCGGCGACCTTGATGACATCGCCGGAGGCGAGCTTTTCGAGATTTGCCTTGTAGCGACGGGACCAGTTCGTCGGTTCCTCTGCGTACGGTGCCCTGAGCACCTCGAAGACCCGGTCCAGCCCGTCCTGACCGACCACATCGCGCACGCCGACGAACTCCGCATTGTCCGCCGGTACACGCACCGTCAAGTCGCCCTGGGCGACCTTGAGCACCAAGTAGGTCTTGTCCACGCCTTTGATCTGGCGAGTTTCGATGGCCTCGATCAGCGCGGCCCCGTGATGGGGATAGACCACGGTGTCGCCAACCTTGAACGTCATGTGACAGGTACCCCTTCCGTGGCTATCCAGGGTAACACGAGAATGGCATCTTCTGAATGGCGTTTTCGCAGGTCAGGGCGCATCTCGGGGCTTGACAACAGCGCCAGGAACGTGCTGCGAACGGCTTCCGGAAGGGGGTATTCGCAGGTCGGAGCCGCTGCGCGACCACCCGGAAACGTGCGCGCCACCCGTCGTGGAACGCCTCCCGAAGTGGCCGAACGTCCCGATTTGTCGGATTCTAAGGGGCAGACTCCCCGTACTCCGTTCGGATGTCGGTCACTCGTACGAGGGGAAGTACATCGGAAGTACAACGGAAGTACGAGGGATTCTGAATTTGATCACCATGGCCCCTGGCACGGTATTCGTAAGGAATGTGTGGCGGCCGGAGAAATTGATCACCCGCATTATGTGAACGGCGTGCGAAACACCGCGATCACATGTCCGGTCCGGGGTGTGATCAGAGGCGTGATCAGAGGCGTGATCAGCAGCCTGATCAGGGTGTGATCAGCAGGACGAGCCGGTGCGCCGGGAGCGGTCGGGACCGGCCGGAACCCGTCGGGGGCGGGTCGGGTGCGGGGCCGCCACAACGGCTCGGTAATCTGAGGGGCGCTGACGCTCGTTTAGCCCGAATCCCAGGTTGGTCAGCTCGTCCTCAGCCCCTCCGTCCGTACGTCCTAGGAGTTGCCGCCGCCGTGAGCCGCAGCCTTCGACGCGGCGCCCTCGCCGCTACCGCCCTCGTGTTCTCGCTCGCCACGCTCTCCGCGTGCGGTGCCGGCAACAACGCGCAGACCCTCGGCGTCAGGCCGGACAACGCCGCCACCTCCGTCGACGTCATCACCATCCAGAACGCGACGGTGATCACCCAGCCCGAGGCAAACGCGGAAGGCCCGGCGGTCGTCACCGGCACGGTCTTCAACAACGGCGGGAGCGCGCAGACCCTCGACTCGGTGCAGCTGCCCGGCACCGGCGCGACGGTGAAGCTCTCCCCGGCCAAGGGCTCGGGCCCGATCACCGTGCCGGCCCAGGGTTCTGTCCAGCTCGGTGGCGCGGGCAACGCCTCCGCCATGATCGAGAACGGCCGCGAGGCCGCGAAGAACGGCGACGCGCAGCAGGTCGTCTTCACCTTCAGCAAGACCGGCGACGTGGCGCTGCGTGCCTTCGTCTGGCCCGCGAACAGCTTCTTCAAGGAAGTGGGCCCCAGTACGCTGCCGACCCCGCCCGGGGCGCCGTCGGGATCTCCGTCCGGATCTCCGTCGGGCAGCGCGTCGAGCAGCACGTCGGGGACCCCCGCCGGGGGCGCCGAGATTGAGAGCGGCCGGCCCGGTGGCGAGTCGGAGGCAACGTCGGGCACGCCGTCCGACTCCGCGTCCGCCTCGCACGAGACCACGGGCTGAGACATGGCTGTGGCGCCCGGCCCGGGATCCGGGCAGGGCGCCACAGCCACACGTCAGGGCCACCCGGGCCGGTTCACGGCTCGCCCTTGTCGCATCCGCGCCGGACTCCGTCCGGAACGGATGTCGACGGATGTCGCCGGGGCCGGTTTACGGCTCGAACTTGTAGCCCAGGCCACGGACCGTCACCAGATACCGCGGGGCACCGGGGTCGGGCTCGATCTTGGCGCGGAGCCGCTTGACGTGGACGTCCAGGGTCTTGGTGTCGCCGACATAGTCCGCGCCCCACACCCGGTCGATCAGCTGCATACGGGTCAGCACCCGGCCCGCGTTGCGGAGCAGCATCTCCAGCAGGTCGAACTCCTTCAGCGGAAGGTCGACCTTGCCGCCGGAGACGGTCACGACATGGCGGTCCACGTCCATCCTGACCGGACCCGCCTCCAGGGCGGCCGGGGCCACCTCTTCGGGCTCACCGCGACGGCGCAGGACCGCGCGGATACGGGCGACCAGTTCCCGCGAGGAGAAGGGCTTGGTGACATAGTCGTCCGCCCCTATCTCCAGGCCGACGACCTTGTCGATCTCACTGTCCTTGGCGGTCACCATGATCACCGGGACATTGGACTTGCCGCGCAGCTGGCGGCAGACCTCGGTACCCGGCAGGCCGGGCAGCATGAGGTCGAGCAGGACGAGGTCGGCGCCGTTGCGTTCGAACTCGTCGAGCCCCGCGGGCCCGGTGGTCGCGATCGCGACCTCGAAGCCTTCCTTGCGGAGCATGTAGGAAAGGGCGTCGCTGAAGGATTCCTCATCCTCGACGACGAGCACTCGGGTCACGGAAGGACCTCCGGGGCAGGAATCACGGTCGGGGTATCCAGCTCGATGCTGGGGTCTGTGTCGTAGGGCCGGTCGTCTTCGTCCGGGCCGGTGGGTGTTCGGTCCCGTCCGGCGCCCGCCTCGGGCAGCCTCAGGGTGAAGGTGGAGCCCTGGCCTTCTGAGCTCCATACGGTGACCTCCCCGCCGTGCGAGGCGGCCACGTGCTTGACGATGGCGAGGCCGAGCCCCGTACCGCCGGTGGCTCGGGAGCGGGCCGGGTCCACGCGGTAGAAGCGTTCGAAGATCCGCTCGCGGTCCTTCTCGGAGATGCCTATGCCCTGGTCGGTCACGGCTATCTCGATCAGGTCCCCGCCGGTGGCGGAGACGCGGTGCGCGGCGATACCGACGCGCGTGCGGGCCGGGGAGTAGTTGACGGCGTTCTCGACGAGATTGCCGAGAGCGGCGGCGAGCTGGCCGCGGTTGCCCCAGACATGCAGATCGGCCGTTCCGCCCGAGGCCATGGTGATCTGCTTGGTGGACGCGGGCTGCCGGGACCTGTCGATGGCCTCGGCGACCAGTTCGTCCACCCGTACGGACTCGGAGTCCTCCAGCGGGTCGTCGTTCTGCACCCGTGAGAGGTCGATGAGTTCCTGTACGAGATTGGTGAGCCGGGTCGCCTCGATCTGCATGCGGCCGGCGAAGCGGGTGACCGCCTCGGGGTCGTCCGAGGCGTCCATCACGGCCTCGGAGAGCAGGGAGAGCGCGCCGGTGGGGGTCTTGAGTTCGTGGCTGACATTCGCCACGAAGTCGCGCCGTACCGCTTCGATGCGGCGGGCTTCTGTGAGGTCCTCGACCAGAAGCAGGACGAGGCGGGAGCCGAGCGGAGCCACCCGGGCGGAGACCGCCAGGGCCTCTCCCCGGCCCGTACCGCGCCGGGGGAGATCCAGCTCCACCTGTCTTATCTCGCCGTCGCGCCGGGTGTCGCGCGCCATGTGCAGCATCGGTTCGACAGCGAGTTTGCCGCCCCTGACCAGGCCCAGCGCATACGCCGCTGAGCTGGCCTTGACCACGGAGTCGCTCTCGTCGAGCACGACCGCGGAGGAGCGGAGCACGGACAGTACGGTGTCGACGCCCGGGGGCAGTACGGCATCCGTGTGCAGGGAGGTACGTGTGGGCCTGGCCTGGTCGCGTTCGCTCCAGCGAAACGCCAGCATGGCGATCACGCCGGTGCACACCCCGGCGATCGCTGCCAATGCGGCGACCGCCGCGTTCACGTCCATGTACCCCAGGTTATGCGCGGGCATGGACACTCTCCCAGCCATCGGAGTGTCTCCTCCGACACTCGTCGCCCAGAGTTCACCAAGGGGAAAGTATTGGTTCATTTGGGATGGAGGAGCCTGACGCGTAGCGGCCGGACCGTGGGAGCGTGGGGGCACAGCCCCCGGCCCCCAGGCCCCGGGCAGGAACGTGAAGAGAGGGACAACCCCATGCGGGACGCGTACCACGAGGAACTGGACTCGATAGGCGAGGACCTGGTCGAAATGGCCCGGCTGGTCGGTTCCGCCATCGGGCGGGCCACCACAGCCATGCTGGACGCGGATCTCAAGCTCGCCGAGAGCGTGATCGCCGCCGATCAGCGGGTCGACGACCTCCAGCACGACCTGGAGGCCAGGGCCATCGCGCTGCTGGCACGCCAGCAGCCGGTCGCGACCGATCTGCGGATCGTGGTCACCTCGCTGCGGATGAGCGCCGACCTGGAGCGCTCCGGCGACCTGGCGCAGCATGTCGCCAAGCTGGCCAGGCTCCGCTTCCCGGTCTCGCCCGTGCCGCACGATCTGCACGCGACGATCCTGGAGATGGGTCAGCTGGCGCAGCGCCTGATGGCGAAGGCCGCCGAGGTGATCATCACCAAGGACGTCGAGCTCGCGCTCCAGCTGGAGCAGGACGACGATGAGATGGACCTGCTGCACCGCACGCTCTTCCAGCACCTGATGGACGACCGCTGGAAGCACGGCATCGAGACGGCGGTCGACGTGACGCTGCTCGGCCGCTACTACGAGCGCTTCGCGGACCACGCGGTGGCGGTCGCCAAGCGCGTCGTCTTCCTGGTGACGGGCGAGCACGCGGACGAGATCCAGCCAGTGGACACACCGGTCGAAGGGGCGTAGCGGGTACGAGGCGTGCAGGAGCGGGTACGGGCGTGAAGGAGCGCGCGGCGGCGCCTGCGCGCATGCGCCGTTGATGCGCCCGCCCCCCTGGGCATGCAATGGGGTCAGGCGCCAACCAGGCGCGCCTTCGAGGAGGATCCCATGGCCGATTCCCCTACCCACGTCCCCCAGCAGGAAGCCCCCGCGGCCCCTGCCTCAGTGACCCGTCTCCCCCTGCTCGGCGCATGCGGCTGCGGCTCGGGCTGCGGCTGCGGCTGCCAGTCGGGCGGCTCGTGCCAGTGCGGCGGCGGGTGCGGTTAGACCGAAGGGCCCCGTCCGGCGATACGTCGCGGACGGGGCCCTTTCACGCGGTGGCCGCGCGGTGCGCGGGACAGCCGGACCATCAGCCCTGCCCGCAAGCGGAAATCTTCACTCTGAACGAGCAAAGGGATCGTCAGCAAGCTGACGATCCCTCATGCAAGATCGAGGCTGACGACACCCCTTCGACTGCGTCGGTCCCTTCTGTGTGAAAGGCCGAGCCCGACCGGGGCGGGGCCCCGACGGCGAACCGTCGATCAGCGTGACGCGGGCGGGATGCTCTGCTCGTACTGGAAGACGTTGCAGGGGTCGTACTTCGCCTTGATCTCGCGCAGCCGCTCGAAGTGGCGTCTCCCCCAGTAGGCGGTCTCCCACTCCTGCATGCCGACATTCGGCACGTTGACGTAGGCGCCGTCCACGAAGCTGCGCATCGCCTGGCTGAATTCGGCGGTCCAGGCCTGGCACGTCGAGGTGAGCGGGTCGCAGACGCCTGGTGTCGTTGAAGGAGTCCCCCAGGCTGCGCCGATCTCGGCGTAGAAGATCGCGTCGCGGTGCACGAACGCGGTGCCGCCGCGGGGCTCCTTCTTGATCGCCCCGCCGAAGGCATCGACGAAGTAGTTGCTCTCCTCCGTGGGAGCGTTTCGCATGAAGTGGCCGATGACGTCGATCGCCTTCTCCGGGAACAGCTTCTTGGCGAACTGTGAGAAGAACTTCACGTTGGCGGGCTCCTGCGAGCGCGGGACCTGGGCTCCGGCATAGATGGGGCCCCAGTTACCGACCTGCACCTCCACATTGGGCGTGCCGATCGACAGGATCGGGGCCAGCATCTCTCTGGCCTCTGCCTCCGTGCCCTCCGCGAGCCACGCGAACAGCAGGATCTGGGACTTGTGGATCTCGACTTCGGATCCGAGGCGGTTGTCGGCGAACGGCACCGTATGCTGCCATGCGTCGAAGATCCCATGCAGGTCCGTAAGGCCGTCCCAGGTCGCCTGCACATAGGTGATGCGCTTGAGCGGGTGCACCTTGTACTTGAGTTGCGTGACGATTCCGAAGTTGCCGTTTCCCGCCCCACGGAGCGCCCAGAGCAGGTCTGAGTGGTCCTTCAGGTCGGCATGGATCACCTCGGCGCAGTCGCGACCCGACGGGACGACGACCTCGGTCCCGATCAGGCTGTCACAGGCCATGCCGAGCCAGCGGTTGAGGGGGCCAAGGCCGCCGCCGATCGTCGCACCGACCAAGCCGACGCTGCCCTCGCTTCCGGTCGTGACCGCGAAGTCCTGCTCGGCGAGCGTCGTCACCGCTTCCAACTGGGTCAGGCCGGCGCCGACCGTCGCGATACGAGCGTCGGTGTCGATGTGGACCGACTTGAGCTGGCTGACGTCGATCACGATGCCGTTGTCGATGTTCGACCAGCCCTCCAGTGCGTGGCGGCCGCTGCGTACCCGCAGTGCGACGTTGTGCTGCCGCGCCCAGGTGAGGGCGTTCACCACGTCCTGGGTCTCCTGGGCGAAGACGATGACCAGCGGGTAGTGAGAGAACAGCTGGTCGTAGTCGATGCGATCATCCGTGTACGAGGCGTCATCGGGGCGGACGACGCGACCGGTCAGCTTCGCCGGCGGACATCCCGACGCCCGTTTAGTCGGGTCGCTCGCGGCCAGAAGGCCCGAGGTGCTCGCGGCCGCGATGTCCGGCGCGCCTGCGGCCGTAAGGCCCGGGATGACAATCGCCCCGGCGCCGGCGGCCGCTGACGCCCTGAGCAGGTAGCGGCGGGAAAGATCACTCAAGGTCCAGATCCTCTCGATCGGGCTACGCCGCTACTCGGCTGACGGAGCCCTTACCCGCCAGCCGCCGGGCAGTCCTTTGTGGTCGACGCCCGGACGGTAACGGGGCGACCATGCGGTGTTTCCCGACACGCCAATGGAGGACGATGACGACAGCCTGAAGGAGTAACTCAGCGGGATCCTGTCATCACCGGATTTGCAGGCGCCTTTACCTCGGAAGCCCGCGGAACGCCATCGGCCGTGCGCTCCGGCCGCAAGATCCGGTTCACTGCGGGCCCACCGTGGGCCCAGGGCATGAAAACACCCCTGACCTGCGCCGTATGCGCAGGTCAGGGGTATGATCACAAACCCTACTTCTTCTTGCCCTGGTTCTTCACGGCCTCGATCGCGGCGGCCGCCGCGTCCGCGTCCAGGTAGGTGCCGCCCGGCGTGACCGGGTGGAAGTCGGCGTCCAGTTCGTAGACGAGCGGGATGCCGGTCGGGATGTTCAGGCCCGCGATGTCGGCGTCCGAGATCCCGTCCAGGTGCTTGACCAGGGCCCGCAGGCTGTTGCCGTGGGCGGCGATCAGGACCGTACGGCCGGTCAGCAGGTCGGGGACGATCGCGTCGTACCAGTACGGCAGCATCCGCTCGACGACGTCCTTCAGGCACTCCGTGCGCGGACGCAGCTCGCTCGGGATCGTGGCGTAGCGCGGGTCGTCGCTCTGCGAGAACTCCGTGCCGTCCTCCAGGGCCGGCGGCGGGGTGTCGTACGAGCGGCGCCACAGCATGAACTGCTCCTCGCCGAACTCGGCGAGCGTCTGGGCCTTGTCCTTGCCCTGGAGCGCACCGTAGTGGCGCTCGTTCAGCCGCCAGGAGCGCTGGACGGGGATCCAGTGGCGGTCCGCGGACTCCAGCGCGAGCTGCGCGGTACGGATGGCGCGCTTCTGGAGGGAGGTGTGCAGTACGTCGGGCAGCAGGCCGGCGTCCTTGAGCAGCTCACCGCCGCGGACCGCTTCCTTCTCGCCCTTGTCGGTGAGGTTGACGTCCACCCAGCCGGTGAACAGGTTCTTGGCGTTCCACTCGCTCTCGCCGTGGCGGAGCAGGATCAGCTTGTACGGTGCGTCGGCCATGGGCCAAAGCCTAATGGACCCACTCGGACCCACCGCACGGGCTTCGATTGACGTCTGCCGTCAATTGAGTGGCGGTTTCTGAGCCGCGGTACGTAAGTTTCCCTTGGCCGTTCGGCCACTTACCAGGCCGTCCGGCCGCTACCGCTGTTTCCGGGGGGATTCCGCATGTCCGTCGCCTCGTCGGCCGCCGCGTCGGCCGCCGGTCTGAGACGCGCTGTGAGGGAGAGCGTCTCGGGGCTGCCGCGGGAGTTCTGGTGGCTGTGGACCAGCACGCTGGTCAACCGACTGGGCGCCTTCGTCGCCACCTTCATGGCGCTCTATCTCACCCTGGACCAGGGCTACTCCGCCTCGTACGCGGGTCTGGTGGCCTCGCTGCACGGGCTCGGCGGCGTCATCTCGTCGCTGGTCGCCGGGGTGATGACCGACCGGCTCGGCCGGCGGCCCACGCTGCTGATCGCGCAGTCGTCCACGGCCGCGTCCGTCGCGCTGCTCGGCTTCATGCGGGACCCGGCCGCGATCGCGGCCGTGGCGTTCCTGGTCGGCATGGCCTCCAACGCGTCGCGCCCCGCCGTGCAGGCGATGATGGCGGACATCGTCAAGCCCGAGGACCGGGTGCGGGCGTTCTCGCTGAACTACTGGGCGATCAACCTGGGCTTCGCGATCTCGTCGGCGGGCGCGGGGTTCGTCGCGCAGTACAGCTATCTCGCCGGGTTCCTGGGCGAGGCCGCGATGACGCTCGTCTGCGCCGTACTGGTCTTCCTCAAACTGCCGGAGTCCCGACCGGAACAGGGGACGGGCGGGGCTCCGGCGCGCACCAAGCAGGCCACCACCGGGAAGAGCGACGGCACCGCAGCGGCGGCCGGGGCGGACATCGGGTTGGGGACGGTCCTGCGGGACGGCCGCTTCATGAGCGTCGTGACGCTGTCCTTCGTCGTGTCGCTGATCTTCCAGCAGGGGTATGTCGGGCTGCCGGTGGCGATGGGGGCGGACGGCTTCACCAGCGCCGACTACGGCTTCGCCATCGCGGTCAACGGCGTCTTGATCGTGGTCATGCAGATCCCGGTCACCCGCTTCATCCAGCACCGCGATCCGCGCCGGCTGCTGATCGTCTCGTCGCTGCTCGCGGGGTACGGGTTCGGGCTGACGGCGTTCGCCGGGTCGATCGCCGTCTACGCGCTGACGGTCTGTGTGTGGACGCTGGCCGAGATCGTCAACGCCCCCGTCCAGACGGGACTGGTGGTACGGCTCTCACCGGTCCATGGCCGGGGGCGCTATCAGGGCATGTACACGATGTCCTGGTCGGTGGCGGCGCTGGTGGCCCCGCTGATGTCGGGGCTCGTGATCGACCGTTTCGGCGCGGCGTGGCTCTGGGGCGCGTGCGCGGTCCTGGGGACGGCGGCGGGCGCGGGGTACTGGCTGCTGATGCGGGGCTTGTCCGAACTGGAAGACAAGACAGACGAGACAGATGAAGTAGAGGAGAGGGAGGGGGCGCAGGGGAATCCGCCGTCGGCACCGGCCGAGGCGCCCGTGAAGGCGACCGCTCCCGGCGCCGGGAGCGCGTAGGCGGCCCGCGCCGCCCGCGTTTCGCGCCTCACGCCGTCGCCGTATCCCCGTACACACTCCGTACGTTGTCCCTCGGCTCCGGCATCGTCCGCCCCGCCGGGCCCCTCGCGAAGGCGCGGAGCACATTCTCGGTCGTGCGGGTGACGAAGGCCCCGGTCCGCGCGTCCAGCCCGTGGTTACGGCCGTTCTCCCCGGTCCCCGCCATCAGCCCCTCGACCCACCGCATCGTCCCGGACGCGAAGACCCCCGCGCCGCTCGGCACGGTGTAGTACGCGGAGTCCGCGTGGCTGCCGCGCCCCTTGCAGACGAGCGGGGAGTGGGCGACGATCTCCAGCCGCGCCGGGGTCGGCTGCCCCGGGGTGACCCGGTCGTACTCCACCCCGACCAGATGGTCGAAGGACTCGCCCCGCTTCACCCCGGTCCCCGCGTACAGCCAGTGGCCGGCCTGGTGGACGACATAGGGGGCGTCGGTCGGATAACCCTCGTACAGAACGCCGGTCAGGGAGGATTCCGGGTCGGCGGCGGGCGGCACCCGGAAGTCGGTGGTGGCCATCGTGGGGTGGGCCTCCAGGTAGGGGTCGTCACGGTAGGCGGTCTTGTAGCAGACCACCGTGCGGACAGCGCCCGTTGGCCCTCTCTCCAGCCGGATCCGGCGGAAGCAGGTGTTGGCGCCCAGGATGGCCAGATTGGTCCCCGCGTCGCGCGCCCGGGTCACATGCAGGCGCTGCTGCGGGGTCCAGTACTCGTCGTGGCCGAGCGAGACCGCCGCCGTGGCGTCGCGCAGTACGGACGGGGCGAGGTGGACGTCCACCCCCGTGGTGTACGCGAGCGGAATGCCGAGCCGGTCCGCGAGGACCACGAGGGCACGCTCGTAGACGAGGAACTTCTCCGCGCCGCTCCTGTCGTACGGCCGGTCGAAGGAGACCGCGAACGAACGTGTCGCGTACGCGCCGTCGTCGCCCTGGTAGAGGCTGGAGCCGCCCCATAGGTTGTACGCCTGCCAGGTCGCGGGGGCGTGGATCAGCACCGTCCTGCCCGCCGCGCTCACCGAGCGGACGATCAGCGGGACATAGCGCTGGTGTCCGTTGTCCGCGTCCAGCCGGAGCAGATACGCGCCCTCCGGCCAGCCGTCGGTGCGGACCAGCGCGGTACGGTCCCAGTCCGCCCGTACGGTACGGGTCTCGGCGATCAGCAGCGGGCGACGGCGCTGCGCGTGGCCCGCGATCCGGCCGGAGCGCCACACCAGCCGCGCCCGCGCCCCGCCGTACCAGCCGATCCGGTACGCGGAGACGCGGAAGCCGGGCGCGGTGGTCGAGACATACAGCCCGAACTCCTCGCCCGGCAGGACGCTCACCCTGTCGGTATAGCCCTCGACCGCCTCGGGCGGGCCCACCGAGCGGATACGCCAGTCGGGGCTGCCCGGCCGCGCCCGCTCCGCCGCGTCGGCGGCCGGCCGGTCCCTGCCGCCGGCGCTCCGGTCCGGGCCCGGCGGCTCGCTCTCTTCGCCGGGGGAGTCGCAGCCCGCCGCCGCGCCCAGCGCCAGACCGGCGGCGCCCGCCGCGGCGGCCCCGAGGAAGCGCCGTCGATCCAGCCGGGCCCTCTCTTCGCGGGCCTCGGCTCCCCCGCGGTCTCCGTCGCCGTCCATCGAACCCGTCCCACGCGCACGTCGGCCCACTGTGCTGTCGATACGATCCTGGGTCGGTGAGAGCCGTCCGGCGACCGCGCGAGGGCCGAACAGGGAGGAGGACGGCGTCAGCGCGGCTCGCGCTGCGAGGACGGCGTCAGCGCAGCTCGCGCTGTGCCTCGTACAGATTGCGCGGCCTGAGGTCCCCGGGACTGCCGTAGGCCTCCAGCCGTGTGTGCAACTCGCCCTGGAAGTCCGGCACATCGATCTGGTCGAACTCCCGCACCTCACTGATGCCTGCCGTCACGCTGTACGGGGCGATCTCGTCGATCTTGATCAGCCCCGCGCGCTGGTTGGTGACGGTGATGTTCCAGTGCGCGAACCGCGCCCCGTACAGCGGCCCCGCGATCGCGTCGCCGCCGTGCCGGCCGTCGTTGCTGACCGTGATCTCGGTCCGTACGTTGGCGAAGGGCATCCCCCGGTGCGTGTCGAACGTGCCCATCTCCATCCGCCCGCGCGACCAGACGTTGTAGCTGGACAGCCCCTCGACGTTGATGCCGTGCAGTTGTGTGCCCGCCGGTGCCGGGACCGTACGCCGCTCGATCACGAAGTCCTCGATCAGATTGTCGTGCGAGCCCTCGCGGCAGTAGTACGGGTGGTGCGAGCCGCGGCCACCGACCCGGGTATGGCGCAGGGTGCAGGCGGAGGCGCCGATCAGGCCGAAGCCGTTGTCGGCATGGCGTACGACGACATCCTCGGCCCAGCAGTCGTACGCGCACTGGAAGGCGACCCCGTTGTAGCCCTTGTCGAGGAGGTGCGGGGACTGCGGGGTCTCGACGGCCTCCAGGGTCAGCGCCTCGACACCGGATCCGGTCAGCGGGGTGACCGAGGTGGTGAACTTCGGGTCCCACTCCGGGCGTACATCCAGCGGAAGCGGACGTTCCAGGGTGACTTCGCGACCGCGTACGGCGGTGATGCGCACCGGCCACTCGTACGGTGTGTACGAGGTCAGCTTGGTCATGGCGGCCCAGTCGTACGCCTCGGTGCCGGGGCCGTCGCCCGCCATGTGCTTCAGGAGGCTGTGGTCCGCGTCGTCGGAGAGCCGGAGCAGGACGAACTGTCCGCGCCTGAGCTTCGAGGCGTCCCGGACGGTCACGGACCGGTCGCCCCGGGCGCCCCGGGCGAGGGCGGTGAGGGTGCTCCACTCGTCGCGCTCGTTGCCCGTCCAGCCCTCGAAGGGCCAGTCGCTCGCCTTGATGGCGGTGGTGAGCGAGTCCCAACGCTCCTGCGGGCAGAGCCAGATGAGCCCACCGGACCAGGACCAGCTGGATTTGTCGCCGCCGTAACGGCTGCCGTAGGGGCCGATCACCTCGGTCAGACTCCGGGTCGCGTACAGCTTCGTACGGTCGCTGCCCGCGCCGCGCAGGACGACGCCGCTGTGCGCGATCCGGATCACGTCGTCGATCCGGTAGGTGCCGGGCGGGATGGAGACCGTGCCCCCGCCACGCTCCGCGGCAGCGGCGAGGGCACGGTTGATGGCGGGGGCGTCGTCCACGGAGCCGTCGCCCTTGGCGCCGTACGCGCGGACATCGGCCACGACCGGGTACCGGGGAAGGCCGCGCGCACCGGCACACCGGCCCGCGCGTCCTACGTACGGGATCTGCGGGTGGGTGTACGGCGAGGCGGCGAATTCACGCCAGAGCGCGGACGTCTTCGGCGGCCTGCGCTCACTGGCGGCGGCGGGACGCGGAAGTCCGGTGGTCATCGCTCCGGCCGCGGCGGCGACGGCGATCGCGGTGCCGAGCACCGTCCGTCGGCCAATGGCGCGTTGGCTTCGGGGCTCCATCGACATGATCTCGCCTCCATATATGTGAACGATGTTCAGGTGTGCGTCTGGGAGTGAGCATGCCATGGCCGTGGGCGCCCGGGAAGATGTCGAACACCGAGTCGTTCAGCGGGATTTCGGGCCGGACGGACGGGTGGGCCGGGTCAGGCCGAGGTACGGGGAGAACCGGACGGGCCGGACGGGCCGGACACGCCGGACGGGCCGGACACGCCGGACGGGCCGGACACGCCGGACGGGCCCTGGGTCAGATGGGCGAACGCGTCCAGGTTCCGGGTCGACTCCCCCCGGGACACCCGCCACGCGTACTCCTTGCGGATCGCACTCGCGAACCCCAGCTCCAGCAGGGTGTTGAACGAACCGTCCGCCGCTTCGAGCACCGAGCCGAGCAGCCGGTCGATCTCGTCCTCGGTGACGGCGGCCAGCGGGAGTTTGCCCGTCAGATAGATGTCCCCCAGCCCGTCGACCGCGTAACTCACCCCGTACAGCTTGAGGTTGCGCTCAAGCAGCCAGCGGTGGACGCCCACCGCGTTCTCGTCGGGGTGCCGGATCACAAAGGCGTTGAGGGACAGCGCGTGCCGTCCGACGCGCAGGGAGCAGGTCGTGGAGAGCTTGCGGGTGCCGGGGAGGGTGACGACGTACGAGCCGGGCTCCGGGCTCTCCCACTCCAGCTCGGCGTCCTTCAGCGTCTGCTCGATGACCCGCGCGGCCCGCGCCGAGGGCGAGGAGTCCCGGGAGGTCTGCTGTCCGTCGGCCATGGGGCGAGCGTACGTCAGCCGTGGTGCGCGTACGCGTCAGCCATGGTGCGCGGGTGCGTCAGCCGTAGTGCGCGTGTGGGTCAGCCATGGTGTCAGCCGTGGTGCGTGCGTACGTTCCGCCGGTGGTCGTGCACCGCGGCCGTGTAGACGTCGGCCGTCGCCGACGCCGCCGTGTCCCAGCCGAAGGACTGGGCGTGGCGCGCGGCCGACGCGCCCATCCGGTCCACCAGCTCCGGGTGGTCGAGGAACTCACGCAGCGCCCGCGCGTAGGCCGCCGGCTCACGGTCCCGGACCAGAAAGCCGGTCGATCCGTCCCGTACCGCCACCGGCAGCCCGCCCACGTCCGCCGCCACCACCGGGGTGCCCGCCGCCTGTGCCTCTATGGCGACCAGGCCGAAGGACTCGCTGTACGAGGGCATGACCAGCACGGACGCGGCCCGGAACCAGTCCGCGAGCCGGGTCTGGCCCACCGGCGGCCGGAACTGTACGACATCGGCGATCCCGAGCCGCGCGGCGAGCTTCTGGAGCCCTTCCGGCTTCGCCAGGCCACTGCCGCTCGGGCCGCCGACAACCGGCACGACCAGCTTCCGGCGCAGCGAGGGATTCTGGTCCAGGAGCACGGCCACGGCGCGCAACAGCACGTCAGGCGCCTTCAGCGGCTGGATACGGCCCGCGAAGAGCGGGATGAAGGCGTCCCGCGGAAGCCCCAGCCGGGCCCGGGCGGCGGCCCGGCCGTCGGCGGGACAGAAACACTCCAGGTTCACCCCCGGGTGGACGACGGCGGCCTTGGCCGGATCCGCGTCGTAGTAGCGGACCAGCTCCGCGGCCTCCTCGTCCGTATTGGCGATCAGCCGGTCGGCGGCCCGCACGATCTGGGTCTCGCCGATGACCCGCGCCGCGGGCTCGGGCCGGTCGCCCTCCGCGAGCGCGGCGTTCTTGACCTTCGCCATGGTGTGCATCGCGTGGACGAGCGGGACGCCCCACCGCTCGGAGGCGAGCCAGCCGACATGGCCGGACAGCCAGTAGTGGGAGTGGACCAGGTCGTAGTAGCCGGGGCGCTGGCCGGCCCACGCCTGCATCACGCCGTGCGTGAAGGCGCAGAGCTGGGCGGGCAGCTCCTCCTTGGCCAGGCCCTCGAACGGACCGGCGTCCACATGCCGTACGAGCACCCCGGGCGCCAGCTCGACCGCCGGGTCCAGGCCGCCGGTGGTGGCGCGGGTGAAGATCTCCACCTCGATGTCGATGGCGGCCAGCCGCTTCGCCAGCTCGACGATATAGACGTTCATGCCGCCCGCGTCGCCCGTCCCCGGCTGGTGCAGCGGGGAGGTGTGGACGCTGAGCATGGCGATCCGGCGTGGCCTGCGATGCTGGCCGGGGAGCCTGAGACGGGGCGGTCCCACGAACGTGCCTGCGATACGGGACACGTACTGGCTCACGTCTACGGTCCTCTCACGCGGAGATTCGGAGCACGGCGAAAAGAGGGTTGTCGCGCCCTCCGAGCCCCACAACAGCGGAATCACCCCCGGCATTTCCGTTTTGCCAAATCATTACCGGCGACCGCTCAACCGTCCCGGGTGGTTACGCTCATCCCCATGGCGTCCGCGACCCCCCGTTCTCCCCGCCCGGTGGGCACGGTGACCCGCGGCACCACCCACCAGAACCGGCTGCGCCGCATGGACCGGTGGATCACCGCCACGCACGGCCCCGCGCTGCGCCGCTCGGCGGCACCGGTCGTGGTGGATCTGGGGTACGGCGCGGCCCCCTGGACGGCGGTCGAGCTGCTGCGGCGGCTGCGTACGGCGGAGCCGCGTACCGAAGTCGTCGGCGTCGAGATAGATCCCGCCCGGGTCGCCGCCGCGCGCCCGTACGAGCGCGACGGGCTCCGGTTCCGGCACGGCGGCTTCGAGGTCCCGCTCCCCGGGGGCGCACGCCCGGTGCTCATACGCGCGGCCAATGTGCTGCGGCAGTACGACGAGGACGAGGTCGCCGCGGTCTGGGCGCGGCTGCGCGGGCGGCTCGCACCCGGCGGACTACTCGTCGAGGGGACGTGCGACGAGATCGGCCGGCGGCATGTGTGGGTCGCGCTGGGCCCCGAGGGGCCGCGGACGGTGACGTTCGCGGCCCGGCTCGGCTCGCTGGAGAGGCCCTCCGATCTGGCCGAGCGGCTGCCGAAGGCGCTGATCCACCGCAATGTGCCGGGTGAGCCGGTCCACGCGTTCCTGCGCGATTTCGACCGGGCGTGGGCGGCGGCGGCTCCCTACGCCTCGCTGGGCGCGCGGCAGCGGTGGATCAGGGCCGTACGGGATCTGGCGGCCGACTGGCCGCTCGCGGACGATCCGCGCAGACGGCGGCAGGGTGAGGTGACGGTGAACTGGTCGGCGCTCGCGCCCGGTTCGGGCAGCGGGGGCTGACCCCGGGAACATCGGCGGCTGCCCGTTCGTCCTCACCGGGGTGGGTGCTTCCCGGGTGATTCCCGGGTGTATCGCGAGTGCTTCCCAGGTGCTTCCTGTGAGATGCCCGGAACCCTCTGTCCCTTTGACCGACGGCATGACACGATCACGGCGTCAGAACCGGTTGTTGACGATACGTCAGATTCGTTCGTGACGGCCCTACCGCCCGGTGGGGTTGGCTCGGAGGGGGAGCTTGGTGAACCGACGTCGCAGTGTCGCTGCCGCCATCACCGTGGTCTGCGCGCTCACCGTACTCGCGTCGCCGGCCTTGACGAACGGGGCGTACGCGGCCCCCGGCCCGACACCGTCCGGGTCGGCCGTCGCGCCGCCACCGGTCGAACTCCCGCCCGGCGCCGAGCCGGAGAAGTCCCTCGAAGACATCCGCAAGGAGATCGAGGCCCTTTACCAGAAGGCCGCGTCCGCCACCGACGCGTACAACCTCGCCGAGGAAGAGACCAAGAAGCAGTCGGCCGAGGTCATCGAGCTGGCGGAGGACATCGTCACCGGCCAGCTGCGGATCGACGAGCTGAAGAAGCGCGCGGGCGCCGCCGCCCGCGCGCAGTACAGGGGCGGCGGGCTGCCGCCCGAGGCGCAGTTGGTGCTCACCAGCGATCCGCAGCTCTTCCTGGACGCGGTGGGACGAATACAGCAGGGCCAGAAGGCCACCCACGATCTCATCGACGAGCTCTCCCGGGCGCAGGAAGACCTCAAGACGTACACCGCTGACGCCTCCACGCAGTGGCAGCGGCTGGAGGCCGGCCGGGTCAAGAAGGAGAAGGCGAAGAAGGAGATCACGGAGCGGATCGCCGCCGCCAAGAAGCTCGAAGCGAGCCTGGAGAAGGAAGAGCGGGCGCGGCTGGCGCTGCTGGAGAGCGACGCGGCGCGAAGGGCGCAGACGGCCTGGCTCGGTTCCGGCGCGCTGAAGGACATCAACCGCGAGTCCAGCGAGCGGGGCAAGCAGGCGATCACATTCGCGACCGAGCAGATCGGCAAGCCGTACGTCTGGGGCGCGGAGGGACCGGACTCGTACGACTGCTCGGGGCTCACCTCCCAGGCGTGGGCGGCGGCGGGGCGGCCCATCCCGCGCACCTCGCAGGAGCAGTGGCGGCTGCTGCCCAGGATCGACATCAAGGACATGCGCCCCGGCGATCTGATCATTTACCACCAGGACGCGAGCCATGTCGGGATGTACATCGGGGACGGCGCGATCGTGCACGCGCCGCGCCCCGGCAGGAATGTGACATTGGCGGGGGCGGGCTCGATGCGGATACTCGGGGTCGTACGCCCGGACAAATAGGGGCCATCCGGGCCGACCCGCCTCGTACGGACACATCGACGCCGCACACACCGGCTCGAAACACCGGCTCGATACGCCGACTCGATACGCCCGACTCGATACGCCGACTCGCGAGCCCATGAGTGGGCCGGAGCGGTCGTACGTGATGTTTGTCATGGCCGCCGAGCCCCCGATCGCGCCGGATGCGTGACGGGAAGCGGCATATGACACCGGCTCTTCGCCTGTACGCCATTCCGCTGGGGCCGCGGCTAGCGCTATGGTCCCCGTCTGGTGAGGCGTCGATCGTCGCCCCGCCCGCGCCCTCGGGGGGAGGGAAAGGAATCCCAGACCGATGCCCGTACCCGTACCCGTTCCGCGGCAGCGCACAGGTTCGACCGTGGAGAGGCACCCCGCTGCGGAGACCGCCAAGGGCGGTGACCTCGTGCTGCTGGTCATCGAGGACGACCCGGCCGGCATCTTCACCGCTCCGGAACCGCCGGAGGGGACCGGCACGCGGCTGCGTATCCGTACCGCCCGCAACCTCACCGAGGCCGAGCGGCTGCTGACCGACGACATCCACTGCATCCTGGTGGATCTCGCCCTGCCGGGGAGGAACGACAGCGACGAGCTGGCCCCGCTGAAGCACCTCCTGCGGCTCGCACCGCACCACGCCGTACTCGCGCTGGCGGCGGAGGGCGACGCCGAGCGCGCCGCCGCGGCGGTACGGGTCGGCGCCCAGGACTATCTGTTCCGCGACGAGCTGGACGGGCGGCTGCTGAACCGCGCCATCCGGTACGCCGTCGAGCGCAAGCGGGCCGATGTCGCGCAGCGGCAACTCACCGAGTCCCGGCTGCGCGCACAGGAGAACGCCCGGCTGGAGCGCGGGCTGCTGCCCACTCCGCTGCTCCAGGGCTCGGAACTGAGCTTCGCGGCCCGCTACCGGCCCGGCCGGTCCCGGGCCCTGCTCGGCGGGGACTTCTACGACACGGTCCGTACGCCGGACGGCACGGTGCACGCGATGATCGGCGACGTCTGCGGCCATGGCCCCGACGAGGCGGCGCTCGGCGTGGAGCTGCGGATCGCGTGGCGGGCGCTGACGCTGGCGGGGCTCTGCGGCGACCAGCTGCTCTCCACGCTCCAGGAGGTCCTGGAGCACGAGCGGGAGAGCGAGGAGATCTTCGCGACGCTCTGCACGGTCGACATCGCGCCGGACGGCCGGCGTGCCGGCCTCTGCCTGGCGGGCCATCCCTCACCGCTGGTCACCCGCCGGGGGCGGGCGACGCAGCTACTGCCGCACGAGGAGGGCGGCCCGGCCCTGGGGCTGCTGCCGCGCGCACGCTGGCCGCGCCGGCAGGTCGAGCTGGGCGGGTCGTGGAGCCTGATGATGTACACGGACGGGCTGATCGAGGGCCGGATCGCCCCCGACACGAAGCAGCGTCTCGGTCAGGAGGGCCTGGTCGAGCTGGTCAGCCGCCAGCTGGCCGAGGGACTGAGCGGCGACGACCTGCTGGAGGCGGCGGTGGCCAGGGCGCGCGAGCTGAACGGCGGGGAGCTGACCGACGACGTGGCGGTCCTGCTGCTGGGGCGGGGCGGCGCGCGGAGCTGACCGCGGCCCTGAAGCGCGTACCCGGTCCGCGTACCTGCGCGTGGCGCACCTGCCGCGGCTTCGCGCCTGCCGCCTGCGATTCCCGCTCGCAGCCTGCGATTCCTGCCCGCCGCGATTCGCGCCCGCCTGCGATTCGCGCCCGCCTAACGGCCGCCGTTGTAGGGCCCGTAAGGACCGTCACTGCTGGAGCCACCGCCACGGCTTCCACCGCCACCGGAGATCGCGTGGACGGCCGGCCGTACGTCCACCATGAAGACGATCGTGGCGACGAGCCCGGCGATCTGGAGGAACAGCATCGGTACGAAGAGGTTCACGGCGACCGTGACACCGAGAATGATCAGCCAGAACTTCTTCGTCTGCTTGTCCGCCGCGCGATAGGCGTCCTCACGAGCCGTGGCGGAGAGGAACAGCGCGATGATGGCCAGGACGAGCATGGCCAGATTGAGCAGCCAGAGAAGAGTGCCGAATCCTTCGAGCAACATGCGGAGCACCGCCTAAGGGGTGGAGGAGACGTCGCGGCCCGTACGCCAAGGTACCTGGATAACGGGCCGGGCACCCCCGAGGTGCCCGGCCCGTCTCTGTCGCGGGTGTGTGCTGTTCGCGGCCGGCTACTTGCCGGCCGGCGGGGTGGACTTCTTCGCCGTCGTCCCGCGCGGGGTGATCTTCTTCGCGGCGGCGGTCTTGGCCTCGGCCTTCGGCGCGGGCTTGGCGGCGGCCTTGACGGCAGGCTTGCCCGCGGGCTTGACGGCAGGCTTGACCACCGGCTTGACGGCGCTCCTGGTCTGCGCCTTCGTCTCCGTCTTCGGAGCGGGCTTCGGGGTGGCCTTCGACGCCGACTGGGGCTCGACGGCGACGGCGATCTCGGTGATCTCGTCCGCGGCCTCACCACGCCAGGCGCGTACGGTCTGCTCGCCGCGCTCGGCGACCTTTTCGTACGTCTCGCGTGCCCGGACCGCGTACTCCGCCGCCATGCCCACGCTCCGCAGCGCCAGGTCCTGAGCGGTCTCGCCCAGCTTCTTCAGATCGGTGTCGAGCGAGCCGAACACTTCGGTGACCTTGGCCTGAACGGTCGCCTGGGCCTCCTTGGCCTGGACGGAGACCTTCTCCTGGACGGCCTTGGGGTCGGAGTTCCGCATGGCCTCGAAGCGCCCGGGGGCCTCGGCCCGCAGCTGCTCGATCAGACCGGGCACCTTCTTGGCCTGCTCGACGGCGATATCGGCGGTACCGGCCGCGAAGTAGAGGGGCGTCGGGTCGGTGAGGGTCTTACGCAGGTCATCGGTGATGGCCATGACTGTGGTCCTCCCGGATCAGTGTGAGGGTGGGGTGGCAGCACTGCCGTGTGTCGTACCGGAACCACCGGCGTCCGCACCGGCCGCCCGTTCGGCGGTTCCTGTGCCCGCGCTCTCCGCGGCTTCCGTGTCCTTCGTACGCTCCGTGCTCTCCGGACCGTCCGTGCTCTCCGTGCCCTCCGCGCTCTCGGTGTCGAGCGCGTTCTCCTTGCGGAACGACTCGTAGATCTGGAGGAGCACCTGCTTCTGCCGCTCGTTTATCGAGGGGTCGGCGAGGATGACCGCACGTGTCTCCAGCTCCTCGCGCTCCCGCTCATCCAACATCCCGGCCTGCACATACAGCGTCTCCGCGGAGATCCGTAGTGCCTTGGCCAGCTGCTGCAGAATGTCCGCGCTCGGCTTGCGCAGCCCGCGCTCGATCTGGCTCAGATACGGATTGGACACCCCGGCGGCATCGGCGAGCTGCCGCAACGACAGCTGCGCGTTACGCCGCTGCTCGCGCAGATACTCACCGAGATTGCCGACGTTGAGTGATGCCATAGGGCCATCCTGCGTCGCCCTGCTAACTATTGCAAGCGCATGCTTGCAATAGTGTTCCAGGCAACACTCCGACCAGGTGTGATTGAGCACGAGTTGACGTGTCTCACTGAAGATGAGCCAGTCTCGGTCGATCTGAACCATCTGGTCGCTCGTCTCAGTCAA
The DNA here is from genome assembly GCF_040303865.1 of Streptomyces sp. NPDC094034. Lineage (NCBI taxonomy): Bacteria > Bacillati > Actinomycetota > Actinomycetes > Kitasatosporales > Streptomycetaceae > Streptomyces > Streptomyces sp. NPDC094034. The sequence goes on from NZ_JBEOUD010000030.1 coordinate 29,708, forward strand.
CCGTGACCATCTGTCGATCTGTCTCGCTCTTCTTGAGCCACTGCCGTACCGGGGTCCCTACGGTCTTCGTATCGGGCGGGTGCTGAGCGGGAGTGGCTGAGGAAGACTTCTGGCTGGAGTACCTAGACGCCTGCGGCGAGCCGCACGGCGGGCTGCTTGAGGTGATGTAGCCGACCCGTTTCGAGGCAGCCGGGCAGGTACGCGGGTTCCCTTCGTACCGCGGGCAGTGGAACTTCCCGGGCTGGTACTGGGCTGCTGCAAGTGGTGACCTGGTGGGCTATGAGTCGTGGGTGGAGCTCGGGCACCTGATGAGGCTGGACGCCGATCCGGATGTGGTGGCGGTACAGCGACCGGACTCGGCGGACCCTCCATACGCCGGACTACTTCGTACGCTGTCGGGACGGCACCGCTGTGGTTCTGGACGTACGTCCGGACGATCGGATCGGGCCGGACGACGCGAAGAAGTTCGCGGCCACGGCCGCGGCCTGCGCCCGGGTTGACTGGGGCTTCGAGCGAGTCGGGATGCTCGATCCCGTGCTGGCGGCGAATCTGCGCTGGCTATCGGGCTACAGGCACCCGCGGGTGCGGCGCGAGCCGGTCGCTGATGCCCTGCAAGCGGTGTTCGCAGAGCCGCAGGGACTGCTTGCGGGAGCCCGGGAAGTCGGGGATCCGATCGCCACGCTGCCGGTGCTCTTCCACCTGTTGTGGCGCCGTGTGTTGGCCGCTGACTTGGGGGGCGAGTTGCTGGCGGGGGCCACGCGCGTGCACCTCGTTCCTGCGGTGGCGAAGGAGGTGGGCGGGGATGCCGGCGCGTCCGCAGCTGCTGTCGCTGGGTGATCGGGTTCGCTACGACGGGCGCGAGCACACCGTGGCCGCCTTGCACGGCACTTCGGTGCGGCTGGTGGATGACGCCTTGGCCGCCAGTGTGGTGCTACTGGGGAACTTGCTGGCCTCTGCTTACGGGCCGTCCAGACGTCGATGCGCGCACCCCAGTGAAGGCCGAGTACGACCCGGCCGTGAACTCCTTGCGGCAGCGGGAGCTGGCCAAGCTCGCCCAACTACGCGAAGCAGGCGAAGAGGTAGGGCTGAGCACGTTGCGCAGGATGCGCTCTCGCTTCGAGCGCGAAGGGATGGCGGGTTTGGTGGACGGTCGGCAGCGCAAGCCCGCCACCGGCACGAGCCGGGCCGTTCCGCGGGTGGTCGAGGCAATCGAGAAGATCGTCAGCAGCCGGACCGACGAGCCGACCGTGTCCGCGCAGGTGCTGCGGCGCAAGGTCGAACGCCTGCTGGCTGCCGAGCACGGCGCGGGAGCCGTTCCTATGCCCTCCAGGGCGACGTTCTACCGCTTGTTGGAGGCAGTCTCGACCGGGCAACATCTGCTGGGCTCGGCCCGTACCCGCCGCTCGCTGAGCAAGCAGCCGAAGCGGATGTTCGGGCAGCTGACGACAGCACGACCAGGTGAAGTGATGGAGATCGACTCCACGCCGCTGGACGTAATGGTCGTCCACGACGACGGGACAGTGGACCGCTGCGAGCTGACCGGACTGGTCGATCTGGCGACGAGGACACTGGCTGCGGTGGTGTTGCGGCCCTCGACGAAGGCGGTGGACGCTGCCCTGCTGCTGGCGCGGGCGATGGCGCCCGAGGTGGTGCGGCCGGGCTGGTCGGATGCGTTGCGCATGTCCCGGTCGGTGCTGCCCTATGCCTCGCTGCTGACGCTGGACGAGCGGATGGCCAAGGCCGCCGCAAAGCCGGTGATCGTCCCGGAGATGGTGGTCAGTGACCGCGGAAAGGCGTTCGTCTCGGACAACTTCCGTAATGCCTGACGCCACTTGGGGATCTCGTTCCAGCCCGCGCATCCGGACACTCCGACCGACAAGCCGCATATTGAACGGACCTTGGGCTCCGTGGCAACGATGTTCGCCCAGGATCTGCCCGGCTACACCGGCCGGAGTGCCGAGATGCGGGGCAGGGATCCATCCGCGCGAGCGGTTTGGTCCATCCACGAACTCCAGGAACTGCTCCAGGAATGGGTCGTTTCGACGTGGCAGGTCAGGCCGCATGGCGGGCTGCGGGACCCGTTGATGCCGGATCGCCCGTTGAGTCCGAACGAGAAGTACGCCGTGCTGGTGGCGGCAGCCGGATACGTGCCGGTCGCGCTGAGCCCAGAGGAGTACATCCAGCTCATGCCCCGTGAATGGAGGGTCATCGGTCCTGGAGGGGTGCGGATCAACAACCGTACTTACGATTCCCGCGACCTTGTCCCCTTTCGGCGCCAGCCCTCCGGGGCGGGTCCGGACGGGAGGCTCTGGGAGGTCCACTACGACCCTTATGACATCTCCTGCGTCTGGGTACGCAACCACCGTGGCACCGGCTGGATCACCGCGACCTGGCGTCATCTACGCACTTCGCCCGTCCCCATGGGTGAACTGGTCTTCGGCCGGGCCCGTCAGGTGCTGGCCGAACGTGAACGGCGCAAGCCGGACGAGAAAGCGGTCGCAGAGGCTGCGGTCGAGCTGCTTGACCGGCCCGCAGATGGTCCCGAAGAACGCCCTGTCCGGCGGCAGAAAAGCTCGGGCCGAACGGCCGAGCGGCGTGACCGCAAGGTCGTCGGCCGCACCCGTGCCACCAGCCAGCCGGCCTGGCCTCGTCCCGAGACGCCCGCCGCCCCGCAAGCGCTTCCGGCCGAACCAGCTCAGGTCTCCGATGCCACGGATGAGGGCGAGGAGTTGGCGAAAGTGGTGCCGCTGGGGATCTTCGACGCTCGTGAGGAGGCGAAAAGATGGTGGTGAGTCCCTCCGGAGATGACCGCTCTCCTGCCGACGGCGACGAACGTGTGGAACCGCCCACCACTCTCACTGGCTGGCGGCGGTTCGTGGAGAAGGACCCGCGACCCTTCGACCTGCTTCCCCGCCCTCGATGGGAGTCGATGAACGACGAGGAACGCTCCGACTACGACGAAGCTCGCATCGACTACCACTCAGAACTCCAAGTGGTACGCACGTCCACAGTTAAGGAAGTCGCTCACCAGGGACGCCTTCTGACCCTGCTCAACCGACGCGAGCACGGAGCTCGCCGCGGCCTGATCATCTCTGGCGACCGCACCACCGGCAAGACCACTGCACTCCGACAGCTCGGGCGCCTTCATGAACTGCGCGTTCGGCAGAGATCCGGCGAAGGCCAACGCATCCCGGTGGTCTATGTCACCGCACCGCCAAAAGGATCACCCCGGAAGCTCGCCTTGGAGTTTGCCCGCTTCCTCAACATTCCGACCATCACCCCACGCCACAACACCGCCGACATCACGCATTCCGTCTGTCAGGTGCTGACAGAGGCCCGCACGGACCTGGTGCTGGTCGACGAGATCCACCTCATGAACTTGGGCACGATTGCCGGAGAGGAGCTGTCCGACCATCTGAAGTACTTCACCGAGCACCTGCCGGCCACGTTCATCTACGCCGGCATCGACGTCGAACACTCCGGACTGTTCACCGGCATCCGCGGCGGCCAGATCGCAGGTCGCTGCACCCTCCTGCATACCGGACCCTTCCCGCTGGGCCGTGAATGGGAAGGGCTGGTCGCGACCATGGAGGGCACCCTTCGCCTGCACAGGCACGCCTCCAACACATTGACCAAGTTGCACAAATACCTCTACCAGCGGACCGACGGCATGATCGGCAGCCTCTCCCATCTTGTCCGTGCCGCAGCCATCTCCGCGATCCTGGACGGCAGCGAAAGCATCACCCGGCGACAACTGCACGCCATCCACGTGGACCACGCCAGCGAGAGCGCCTACTGGACATCCGCATGATCGGGGTCAAGGCCACGACCGGGCGGGCACGGCCTCTGCCTCTGACCTCCCCGCCCTTTCCGAATGAGACTGTTCGGTCCTATGCCGCGCGGCTCGCGCTGCTCAACGGGGTTCCCCCGCAGCACGTGCTCCGCCGCTTCTACTCGGCGGAGAGGCCCCTGGACAGGCTGGATCTCCTCGCCGTTCGCAGCGGTCAGACACCGAAATCCCTGAGGAAGGCACTGCCCGAGCTGACCACCGCCACGGCATGGCACCATCCGGGCTACCCGTTGATCAACCGGACCTGGGCCTGCGACTTCTGCGCGGCCGCACATACCGGAAAGACCAGCTGGCGGATCGAGATCTGGGGGCTCCGAGACCTCAACCAGCTCTGCGTCAAGCACCGCCGGTGGACAGGCAGTGGCACCGCCTACGACTCGTACTTTGAGCGAAGCGTCGAGATCCCCTCAACCGGTCAGTGCAGCGTTGCGCAAGCGCCCGAGATCGTTGAAGCTCAACGGCGCCTCCACCGGCTCTGCCGTCACAGCAGATACCGCGGGATCCTGCCCGCCTACGACGAATGCTCCAAGTTCTGGCGCGACCTGGCCAGACACGGCTACGCAGCAGACCGCACGGAGCGCAGACTCCGCTTGATCCATCCGGACGAGACCAGTCGGCACCGGCCATACCCATACGCCGAGGCCGCCGACTTCCCCGACGTCGTCCAGGTCGCCGCTCTCTTCGCTTCCTTCTACTGGCGAAAACAAGCCCTCGGAAGCCAGGGAGAGGTTCAGCGCTTCCGCCGAGAGTTCGACAGGCGACTACCCGCAGAGCGGAAGCTGAGGACAACCGCCATCCCGTGGCTCCAAGAAGAGATCGTGCGGCTTGCCCAACGGGTCGACGAGGCCGTCCGCCACCATGAGGCCAGCCTCGACGGGCTCGTAACCGCCCACCCGCACGACCAGTTCCCTCCCCTTCTCATCCGAAGGATCTTGAAGCGCTCCCCAGCACACGCACGGTGAACTGCCTCTGCCCTCACCTCTGGGACTGATCACCTCTGGGCGATCGACGGCAGCGGGAGCATGGCCGAGGATCTCGGGCGGGCAACTGAAGTCAGGAGTCGCCGCCCTCGGGCGCGCTCAGGGTCAGGATCTCGCCGAGCGCGATGTAGGTCTGCAGAAAAATGAAGCGGGCCTCATCAATGGTGACCTCGGCGTGAGTGCCTGCGGAGCACCGGGCGTAGAGATCAGACAGGGTCCGACGTAGACGGTCCCTGCGGCTCTTCGACGCCCCGCAGGCGTGGGTGTGGGCCTGGAGACGGTTCAGCACCTGCTGTGGTCCGACCTTCAGGTCGACCTCGTCCCCGATCTTGTATAGCTCGTCCCGGGCCGGGAACACGTAGTCCGCAGAGGAGTCGATCAACCGGCGGCAGGTGGTGAGGGCCTGGCTGACAGACTCGGGGTCGCCGTCCCGGAGGCGGTCAGAGATGCGCTCGATCTTTTCGAGTGCAGTCCCGCTCGCCGCCGCCAATGACCCGTCGACCTTCTCCTGGGTATCCGCGAACAGACTCGCCTGGAGCTCGCTGAACAGGAGCTCGTGGTAAATCTCGGTAACCATGTTGTAGACGGTCGCGACGACTTGCCCGCAGATTCCGATCCACGTGCCGAGGTTCGATGACGACTGGAGGATCCGCGAGTCATGGTCGCGCGACGCAGGGATGAGGATGTCGCCTGAGTAGTTGCCCCCGCCGCGCAGCGCGTCGATGGCCTGCCGGGCAGACTCGACATGACCTTCCACTTTCGCGATCGACACGGTGTAGAAGGTGTTCTTCTCCTTGTCGGCCCAGCGGCCCGCCCGCCCGATCCACGTCCCCGCCGAGCCGTCGGTCGGATACCCGCTGCGCTCGAACCCGAGAAACTCCGTCAACTCGGTGTGGCCGACCAGTCGGGCGAGCCTGCTCGCCTTCAGGACGACCTCGGACGCCTTCAACCGCTTAAGCTCGATGTCGGCCAAGAGCTCGTCCGCAACGCGGATCGCTTCTTCCTGTCGCCCCCATTGCTAACCGCCCGTCTGCTCGAACTTGGCTGGGTTGCAGTCGCACCACGTGGGTCCGACACATCTGTGCCGATTATTTCGGTGACCGCGACAGCCTCCGCATCATGGCAATCCACGGTCGGGTTCAGGCTGAGAGCGTTCAGCTTCCGCAAACCCACGGGGATCACAGTCGCTCTGGTTCACCGTCACCGAGACGGGACCGACGTCAGCTGCGTCGGAGCCGATCATTAGGCTCCGCTCATGACCAGCAACCCCGGATTCACATGCTCGTGCTGCGGCAGCCACCACGCCGAGCTACCGATGAACTACGCGGCCACCGCCCCGTACGTCTGGGAACCGAACTTCGCAGACTCTGCGGACTGCCTTCTCTCATCGGATCAGTGCGTGATCCAGGCACAGCACTACTTCGTCAAGGGTCTGGTCGAGATACCGATCATCGGCAGCGACGAGGTGTTCTCCTGGGCCGCATGGGTCTCCCTCAGCCGGGACAACTTCTCCCGATCCGCGGATCTTTGGGACACCACGGGACGTGAAACCGAGGAGCCGTACTTCGGGTGGCTGTCCACCGACCTCTTCCTCTACTCGCCCAGCACCATCAACTTGAAGACCCGCGTACACACCCGTCCCATCGGACAGCGTCCCTTCATCGAGCTGGAGCCGACCGACCACCCTCTCGCAGTCGAACAGCGGACCGGCATCACCATGGAGCGCGTCCGTGCAATCGCCGAAGCCGTGCTCCACCTCACCGACAACGAATCCAAGTGACGCCGAACAGGCTGCTGACCTAGCGTTCCACCCATGACCACACCAGACGTCGGCACTGACGATGAGGCCAGCGTGTCCATCCGCTGCCAGGACAACGCCTCCGTCAGCGTGACCTTCTGCGACCGGTTCAACTTCGACGCCGACTCCGTGCACTATGCCGTCGAACTGCGCGCTCCCGGGCTGACCGCTCGCGTCGACGAGGTCGTCGCCTGGATCTGGGACAGCGACCTCACCGCGTTTCTGGAAGAGCTCGCCACCGACTACCAGGGGTGGGACGGCGAACGGAGCTGGCATGCCAACGACCGCGACCTGACGGTGTCGGCGGCCTTCTGGTCCGGCGGCTACGTCGGGCTGACCTGGGCCTTGCGGCCGTGGACGCAGGCCGCAGGCGGCTGGGGCGCCTCGGTGACCACCTGGCTGGAGGCCGGCGAGCAGATGACTTCCCTCGCCGCCGATGTCCGGGCCTTCCTCGCCGAGGAGAACCAGTGACATCCCACATGCGCATCACCTGGACGGTTGCAGGATCCGGGTGGGCCGACTGCACCCTTGAAGATCGCCAGGTAAAAGTCGAGCTCACCGCGTCCTACATCACCAATGCGCCCGAGGAGCTCCTGACCGCGGTGGGCCGGCTCGTCGCCGGCGAGACAGAGGCCCGTGCCCTGTTCGAGGCCGAGCCGACTGCCTACCGGTGGATCTTCTACCGCGAAGGCGAGGACATCTGGATCCGCGTGCTGGAACTACGCGACGGCAGCGATCACGACAACAGGGGAACCGAAATCTGGTCCAGCCAGCTCGGCATCGACCAGCTCGCCCGCACCGTGATCCGCTGCTTCGACGAGGTCGCGCAGACTTACGGCGAGAGCGGCTATCGAGGCAAGTGGGGCGAACACTTCCCACGAACCGAGCTCGAAGCCCTCAGACGCCTCTGGCACGCCCCCACCGCAGCAAAAACACATAGCCGCACCAGCCCGCGGCAAAGCAACGGCGGCCCTACTCCAGACTCCAGCGGCGCACTCCAGCCGGGCCGCTGAGTTCGCGACGTCCGCCCCCGCACACCCGTGCGCGCCGCCGCCTAAGATCGCACATCATGACGGAGCACAGTAAGCAGGGGGAGGGCCAGGAAAACCGTGTGATTCGGCGTATTTTATGACGACCGTCGCTTGGCCGAAGGTGGCGCCATGGCGGAGGATCTTTTCGATGCGCTCCTCGTCCACGACACCTGGGACGACGACGGATACCGCACCATGTTCACATTGCGTGTTCTGACCAGGGAGGGCTGGATCGAGGTCGGCACGGTGAAGATTGGCCACGTGGCGACGGATGGCGAGAACGTTCCCGCCAACTATCTGCTCCCGGAGCGCTTCAGCCGCCTGGACAGCTCGCGCTATTTCTCGGTGGGCCAGGATGAAAGCTATTACTACACGCTGAGCGAGATACCCAGCGCCATCCGGGAGGAAGTACTCACCGCGCTCCGGGATATCGCCTATGACGAGGACTCCTTCCGCCTCGCGCGGAACCAAGATGTGACCCGCACTTCGCTACTGCGCTTCGTCAAGATGTCGACCGTGCGCGGGCAGCTGCGGCGCATCGCACGCGACGGAGCGCGCCGGGTAAGTTTCGATATCGCCTACGAGCCGCCCCTGCCACCGGCAATGGGTTCCGTGCGGTTCGAATTCAAGGTCGAACCAGGCTCCCGGCCGGCCAGCAACGTGCACGCCCTGACCGGACGGAACGGCGTGGGGAAGTCATATGTGCTTTCCCACTTGGCCCGCGCCGTCGCTGCGGTCGAGCCGCAGATATATGAGCTCGGGCGGATCATCGAGTACGGCCGCGAGGGCCGATCCTTCAACAACCTGGTGACTGTCTCGTTCAGCGCCTTTGACGACTTCCCGCTCGTCGAGGGCGACGAAATGTTCATCGCTTCCTACGTGGGCCTGCGTGTTCAGGGTTCACGATCCCCCAGGTTCAAGACCCCTGGCGGGCTCAGGAAGGACTTCGCGCAGGCCATGAAGGCATGTCTGACGCGCGAGCGCAGCCCACAATGGATCAGGGCATTGCGCACCCTCGACTATCCCGGGAGCGGACTCCTGGAGGAGGGATGGCTGGAGAACTTCGAGAACACCGCAAGCCTGAACAGCCGTGAGAATAAGGCCCGGCAGCTCTTCCGCCGCCTCAGCGCCGGCCACCGGCTCGTTCTGCTCACCATGACCCGGCTCATCGAGCACGTGAGTGAGCGGACCCTCGTCATCATCGATGAGCCGGAAACCCACCTCCATCCGCCCCTGCTGTCCGCGTTCATGCGGGCGCTGTCCGATCTGCTCGCCGAGCGCAACGGGCTGGCCATCGTCGCCACACACTCTCCGGTTGTACTCCAAGAGATTCCTGCCCACTGTGTCTGGAAGCTCTGGCGCTACGGCGGGCAACTCGGAGCCGCGCAGCCCCGCATCGAAACGTACGGCGAGAACGTCGGCGTGCTGACTCACGAGGTCTTCGGTCTGGAACTCACCGAAGCCGGCTTTCTGCACGAACTACGACGTCTGGTCGACGTCGGCTACTCCTACGACGCTGTCCTGGAACACTTCAGTGGACGGCTTGGCAGCGAGGCACAGTTGGTGCTCAGCGCCTTGCTCGGCCAGCGCGACGACGTGGAGGGACACGGCTGATGCAGCACATAGATCCTCCGACCTTCGACGCACGCGACGTCTACACCACCTGCATCGCCAACGCCCGCCCAAATAGCCGAAAACGGCTGGAGTCGTTCACCGACGCGGTGGCCGATGCAGCAAGTGCGTACGAGGCAGCCGCTCAGGGCCAGGCTCTTCACACCCTCACCGGCCTCGCCGCCACGCCTGGCACCCGTCGCGACCGCAAGGCACTGGAGGGGGTCTACACCGACCGGTTGGCCAAGGACCGTGCTCCGGGCCGCCGCATCTACGAGGCGCTCAAAGGTACGACCGACCAAGAAGGCCGTCGACGGGATAACCGGTGTCCCCTGTGCGGGGAGGGCCTGGTAACCACGCTCGATCACCACCTACCCAAGAGCACGTACCCGCTGCTCAGCGTGGTACCGGTTAACCTCATCCCGGCTTGCCGCGACTGCAACACCGGCAAGCGCGCGACAGTCCCCGTCAATGCGGGTGACCAGACCCTGCACCCCTACTTCGACGACTTCTCCCACCACCCCTGGCTTCGAGCTCGTCTCAGGAGGCCACGCGGCAATGAGCAGCCGTCGATGAAGTTCTTCGTTTCCCCCCACCCTGATTGGAGCGACACACTCACAGAACGCCTCCAGAAACACCTGAAGGTGTTCGACCTGGACTACCGGTACAGCCTTCTGGTGAGTAGCCACATCGCATCCACCAACCACGACCTCACGATGATGCCCACTAACTCCGTCGCCCCCTGGCTTGAGCACAAGGCCGAGGGCTGGCGCTACCGGGGTAACCCCAACACGATGGGCTATGCCCTGTTCAAGGCCCTGGCGGCCGACAAGTGGTATGTCAACGGCGGCTGGCGCGGCTCAAGCCCGGAGACAAACCTCGACTAATCGGCCCGACAGCCATTCTCCGAGAAGGCCGATTTGAGGACACGCCACGACTTCGGAGAAGAGGGTGCAACAGCTCACTGGGGCTGGACGTGACGCCGCAGTCAGTCCGCCGCGGGACCGATCGATGGCGTGGTCATCGGGTTCGCCGACCGGGCCCCCTTCTGCGACCCCCGGCCAAGCGCAGAGCCGACGGGCTTGTCGTCGGTTCTCTCTCGTGTCGTGGTTTGGGCGCACCAGACGCCGCACGACTCCGCTCGACGGTAGAGCGACTGGGTTCGATGTCAACGGACAGCTGCTCAGGTTGAGTGAGACAGGCCAGCCATTGCCGTCTCACTCAACCTGAGCCACCCAGGTCACCGCCTCACGATGGCCCACTTCCATTGAGACGGGATGAGGTGTCGGCGGAGGACATCGAGCTGGAGTACGTCAGCTCGGCGGGGGTCCGCGAGCGGGGGTCTTTGAGCCGGTTGTGGCCGGTGCGGTTCGAGTCGGTGCGGTCCGAGCGCCGGTTCCCAGCATTTCGTGGTCAGGGCAACTGGTGCGGCTGGTACTGATCGGCGACCTGCGGCGGGCATGTGGGCTATGAGTCGTGGCTGGAGCGCGACCGTCTGATGCTGCTGGACTTCGCTCCGCTGGTGACAGGCATGGCTTCGCAGCCGTTCCGGCTGTCGTGGACCAGCACGGATGGGAAGCGGGTGCGGCATACGCCCACCGCCGCTTCCCGATGCAAGCGCCCCTGCGAGGCACCAGCCGCACATGGCTCAGCACCACCATCGAAGCCACGGCCAGACGTATCGAATCCCTCCTGAACCCTTGATCTTGCTCCGAAGATCGTTCTGTTGGAGGCTGAGGCATGCAGAATCTGCCGACATTCGTTTTCGTTCATGGGGCCTTCGCGAATTCGTTCTCGTTCGCGCCGCTGCAGGCCGAGCTCGCCCAACTTGGGCACCGCTCGGTCGCGGTCGACCTTCCGGGGCACGGATTCGAGGCGACCTTCCCCGCGACCTACCAGGCTCCCCAGGATCTCGACGCCCTCGCCGCAGAACCGGGACGCATCAAGGGAATCACGCTCGCCGACAACGCCGCCCGCGTGATCGAAGTCCTCGAACGGGCCAAGCTGAACGGGCCCACCATCCTCGTCGCCCACAGCAGGGGCGGCATCACGACCACCGCCGTCGCCAACGCCCGGCCCGAGCTGATCGACCGGATCGCTTACGTCTCCGCCTGGTGCCCCGTCGATCTGGACGTGAGCGACTACTACGCCCAGCCGGAGATGGCGGATGTCGACGCGGGAGCCTTCGCTGCCACGCTCGTCGGGAACCCTGCCGAACTCGGCCTCCTCCGGACCAACTTCCGCACCGCCGACCCGGCAGCGCTCGCCGCGTTCAAGCGAGCGCTCGCCGCCGACCTCAGCGATGACGAGTTCCGGACCTTCCTCAACACCTTTCAGCCCGATGAGAACCTCGACGTCGGTACGTCCGCCGACCGGGCACAGGCCACGACCTGGGGCCGGATTCCCAAGACCTATGTGCGCCTGGCCAACGATGCCAGCATTCCGCTCGCCGCGCAGGACCGCATGATTCGCGAAGCCAACGCGCTCACACCCGATAACCCCTTCGACGTCCGGACACTTGAGGGAAGCCACCTGCGCTGGCTCGTCCACCCGAAGCCCGCCGCCGAGCTGCTCGCACACCTCGCAGCGCGCTGACACACCCCCAGAGGCGGCTGCCTACGGTTGAGCGGGACAGGAGGAGCTCGCTCGTCCCACTCAACAGTAAGCACCGCAGGTCAGAGCCCCATGGTGCCCACAGTTATCTGGGACTGGACACGAGTAGTTGTCACGTGAGCAGACACTGTCACCGCTCACCTCGGCGGACTCCCGTACAGGCGAGGACCGCGTCGGCGTCGTCGGCGAGGAAGAGCATGAAGGCCCACGTCCGGTCCGATGAGAAGATGCAGCTGACCCTGACCCGAGTGGCTTCGAGCCGGGTGAGGATGTGGACGGTAGACGGCAGGGCGAGAGTCTCAGCACCTCGCCTCCTCACCCGTCGGAGGCGAGCCGCGTAGATGCCGGCAAGCTGCTGACGGGGAACACGGCCGTCCCCTACGACGAAGTCCCCTCCGCCTGAGCGCACGGCCGACGACACGACGACGGCGGGAACCGCATGGCCCATCCCGTCGGGCCGCAGCCGACTTTCCGTCAGTTCACCAGGCCATGCCGGTAGGCGTACACCACCGCCTGAACCCGGTCGCGAAGCCGCAGCTTGGTGAGGATGCGGGACACGAAGGTCTTCACGGTCTCCGGGCTGAGGACGAGCGTCGCCGCGATCTCGTTGTTGGAGAGGCCGTCCGCGAGGAGGCGGAGGACTTCCAGTTCGCGCGGGGTCAGCGGGACGCGCTGCGAAGCGTCCTCGGTGGGTCTGATCCGCGCGGCGTACCGGCCCACGAGGCGGCGGGTCACTTCGGGGTCCAGCAGCGCCGCGCCCGTCGCCACGGTTCGGATCCCGTGCAGCAGTTGGGTCGGCGGCGCGTCCTTGAGCAGGAACCCGCTCGCCCCCGCGCGCAGCGCCTCGTAGACGTATTCGTCGAGATTGAACGTCGTCACGACGAGTACCTTCACGGGGTGCGGCACTCCGGCGCCGGCCAGCAGGCGGGTCGCTTCGATTCCGTCGAGTACGGGCATGCGTACGTCCATCACCGCCACGTCGGGGCGCAGGGTGCCCGCGAGCTCGACCGCGGTGCGCCCGTCCCCGCACTCCCCCGCCACCTCAAGGTCGGGCTGGGCGTCGATGATGGTCACCAGGCCGGTACGGACCAGCACCTGGTCGTCGCAGACCAGCACCCGGATCGGTTCGCTCACGCCGGGCTCCTGGCGGGTATCCGCGCCCGGACGACGAAGCCACCATCCGTCTGCGGGCCCGCGCTGAAGTCGCCGTCCAGGACGGCGACCCGGTCGCTGAGACCGGCCAGCCCTCGCCCGCTGCCCGCGGGCGACGCGACGGGCGAACCGGAGCCGTCCGTGCTGACCTCCACGGTGATCTCTTGCGCGCCGTGCCGGACCTGGACCGAAGTGCGGCTGCCGTGGGCGTACTTGAGGGCGTTCGTCAGACTTTCCTGCACGACCCGGTAGGCCACCAGCTCGGCGCTTCCGGCCGACGCCGCCACTGTGCCCTCCTCGGTGAACTCCACCGGCTGCCCGGCCCGGCGGGTCTGCTCCACGAGCGTGCCCAGTCTGCCGACCGCGGGCGTCCTGGGGTCGGCATCGTGGTCGGGGTTGAGCAGGTCGAGCAGGTGCCGCAGGTCGGAGACGGCGAGCCGACCGGTGTCGGTGACCGCGGTCAGGGCCTGGTCGAGCCGGTCGGGGACCGCCGTCAGATAGCGGGCCGCCTCGGCCTGCACGATCATCGCCGTCACGTGGTGGGTGACCACATCGTGCAATTCGTGGGCGATACGGGTACGTTCGGCCGCGCGGGTGTCCTCCGCGACCCGTCGGCGGTGTTCGGCCTCCAGCTCCCGCGTGTGGCGCAGCCACGTCCCCATGCCCCAGGGGAGCGCCAGCGCCACGTAGTACAGCCCGAACCCGGCCGGCGATTCCGCGCCCGCGCCGAGTTGGTGGAGCGCCACCGCGAAGGGCACGTACGCCGCGGAGAAGACCGCCACCGCGACGCGCCGGCGGCGCTCCAGGTGGGCCCCCACACTCATCAGCGCCACGACCACCGCCGTGCCCGCGAACGAGTGGTAGCCGCGCAGTTGATCGACGGCGAAGCCGACCGCCACGAGGGTGAGACAGCCGACCGGCCAACGCCGGCGCAGCGCGAGCGGGAGGCACTGGAGGGCGACCGCCACGACGGCCAGTGCGTCGAACGGGCGGGCGGGCAGGCCGCCGAGGTCCGTCCCGTGGTTCTGGAACGACGGGACCAGCGACCCGGCGAAAATCAGCAGCCCCAGCGGCAGATCACGGACCGTGACGTCGAGCCGCTGCCACCACCCTGGGAGCCGACGAGAACCGATCACGAGGCGAGCCTAGCGATATCGGTACCGGTGTCGGCGAGACGGAGGCGTTCCGACAGGGACGGGGACGTAAGCCGCTGGGGCAGGCGGGCGGACGCAAGCCGCTGCGGCAGGCGGGGGGACGCAAGCCGTTGCGGCAGGGCACGGCCGCCTGACCAGGGACCGCTCGCTCTACTCACCGTCCACCCCGGCCTGCGAGATGACCCGTTCGATCGCCTCCACGGCGACTTCGGGCTGGTCGAGGTAGATGTAGTGCTCGCTTTCGGCGGCGGTGCTCAGCTTGCTGCGGCTCGACAGCGCGAGCCACTTGCGCTGTCCCTCGGACCACGCCCGCTCCAGACCGGGCCCGTAGTCGGGAACCGCGGCGAGGTACTGCTTCCCATGCTGGATCACCTCCACCGGAATGTCCCCGGCGGAGCGGACGTCCCCGTCCGGCACCGTCAGCAGTTCCGGCTCCCCGCCCCGCAGAATCGCTAGGGTCTGGTCGCGCAGCCCGGCGGCGGACGCAGGAGCCGACTCCGGGATCCCCTCGACGAGGTCGGCGATCTGAGTGGGCGAGGTGGCGTCCATCAGCACCAGCCCCTTGACCCGGTCCCGGTGGCCGGGCGCGTACCGGCCCGCGATCAGCCCGCCCAGCGAATGCCCCGCCAGCACCACCGGGCCGTCCCCGGCGGCCTGATCGAGCACGGCGCTCAGCACCTCCCCGGTGCTCTCCAACGTCTGCGGCCCCGCCGGCTTGTCGCTGGCGCCCTCGCCGAGCCGGTCGTAGGAACAGACCCGCCCCTCCCCGCTCAGAGTCTTCTGAAGGCCGGCCAGCTTCTCCAGCCCGTCCCCGCCCCCGGACAGCAGCACGACGACCGGCCGGTCCGCCACCTCACGCCCCGCACACGACACGTTGACCGACTGACCGCCCACATCGATCTTCTTGGTCCCGGTCAGCAGGTCCTTCCCGCCCGCCCGGTCCTCGGCGTTGTCGGTGGTCCCGTCGGCGGACACCTGCCGGTCCGCCGACGAAGACGCCTCGCAACCGACCAGCGCCGCTGTGGCAAGAGCACAGCCGAGCGCGATAGCAACAGTGGTCCGGGAACGTGCGAGCATGATTTTCTCCCAGCTTGAGAACGGCCGCCGAAGCGGCTGACCATCGGGGCGGTTACCGTCACCGGACGGGCCCGCCGAACCCGCGGCCGGAGCACCGCGGGTGTTCTGAACGCTACGGATCAAGCTCCCCGCGATCGTCACCACTGAGAGGACACCTGCGTGTAGCTCGCACGGGGGACAGCCGGAGACCCATGGCACCCACGGAAAACCGGGGGCGCGGCACCCACGGCGTGGGCGATCATGAGGCATGTTCTCTGACGGCTGGCAGCTCACCGAAGACGTCGACGAATTCCTCGCCCGGGCCGGGGACTTCCTGCGCTCGCGGCCCGGCCGCCACGTCATGACGCTGACGTGGGCCGAGAGGCTGCGGGCGCGAGGGGCGGCGGCGTTCGGCGCGGAGGGCCAGGTCTTCGGCGTGCTGGAGCGGGCGGGCGAGGTCCATGGCGCCTTCCACCGCCTCACGCCCCGCGCTCTGTGCCTCACCCCGCTCACGCCCGAGCAGGCCGACACTCTCGCCGCCCATCTGGTCGCCCTCGGGCACTCCCTTCCCTCCGTCAGCGCGGACCACGGCACCGCCACCGCCTTCGCCGAGGCCTGGCAGCGGCACACCGGCGCGACGCCGAAGATCCTCGACACGCGGCTCCGTCTGTACCGGCTCGGCACGCTCGCCCCGCCGGAGCCGATGCCGGCGGGCCGGGGCCGCCTTCTGGGCGAGCGGGACCATGAGCAAGTCATGTACTGGTGCGGCGAGTTCGCCAAGGCCGTCGGGGAAGATGTCACCATCGACGCTCGCTCCTGGGCCGGCACACGCTACGCCGACAAGCGCTACACGCTCTGGGAGACCCCGGACGGCACCCCCGTCTCCATCGCGGGCATGAACCCGATGATCGGCGGCCAGATCCAGGTGGACATCGTCTACACCCCGGCCCATCTGCGCGGTCGCGGCTACGCGGGCGCCGTGACGGCGGAGGTCAGCCGGGCCGCGCTGGCCGCGGGCGCGAAGGATGTCGTGCTGTTCGCGGACCTGTCCAATCCCACCAGCAACGCCCTGTACCAGCGGCTCGGCTACCGCACACTCACCGACTGGGCCACCTACGACTTCGTGTATGCCGCGCCGGACGGCGGTTGAGAACTCATTGTTTGCGTATGAGGCATAGGGTGTTGCTCATGACGCAAGATCATGGAGATCTCGACAGCCTGGTACGCAAGCGGATCCGCGCTCTGCGTGTGGCGCAGGGCTGGTCCCTGGACGAGCTGGCCACCCGCGCCCGGCTCAGCCCCTCCACGCTCAGCCGGATCGAGACCGGTCAGCGCCGTCTCGCCGTGGACCAGCTCGTCACCCTCGCCCGCGCCCTGGACACCACGCTCGACCAGCTGGTCGAGACGGCCACGGACGACGTCATCTCCAGCCCGACGATCGACGCCGCCCACCAGGTGATGCGCTGGCCCATCCGGGCGGACCCGGGCATGACCGTCGTACGCCAGCGCATGACGAACCCACCGCCCGAGGGCCCATCGAGCATGCGCGCCCACCCGGGACGGGAATGGCTCGTCGTCCTCTCCGGCACGGCCGTCCTGCTGCTGGGCAACCGGCGCTTGCGCGTGGAGACCAACCAGGCCGCCGAGTTCCCCACGATGCTCCCGCACGCCATCGGCGCGGAAGGCGGGCCCTGTGAAGTCCTGGGCATCTTCGACCGCGACGCCCGCCGAGGCCACCAGCGCAACGAGCGGAGCGCGGGCAGCGCCGACAGCACCGGCAGCACCCGCGGCAGCGGCAGCGGCAGGGCCCGCGGCGAAGGGGACGCGAGCGGCCCGTCGCACTGATCCCGGCCCCGCCGCCCCACAGCTCCGCCCCACAGCTCCGTCGCGCCGTCGGTCGCGTCGGCTTGCGCGGCGCGCAGGCCAGGCACCCACCGTCTTGCGCTTCCGGAAAGCGACCGGGTCGGACGCCCGCGAACCTCTTAGCGTGGCCGCCATGACACACGCATCCCCGCAGGCCCCGCACCCAGCCCACGACCACAACCACAACCCCGATCACGATCACGACGCTGACGGCCAGACGGAGATCCTCGACCTGGACGCCGAGGTGCTCGCCGACCACATCGCCTCCATCACCGCATGGCTGCCCGTCAAGGCGAGCCCCCGCCACATCGTGGATCTGGGCTGCGGGACCGGGGCGGGCGCCCTCGCCCTGCTCAAGCGCTTCCCCGGGGCCGAGGTGACCGCCGTCGACACCTCGGCCGCCTATCTGCACCGCCTGCGAGACAAGGCCGCGGCGGCCGGTCTCGCCGATCGGGTACGCACCGTTCAGGCCGACCTCGACGCTGCCTGGCCCGAGCTCGGCACGCCCGAACTGGTATGGGCATCCGCCTCCATGCACCACATGGCCGACCCCGACCGCACCCTGCGCCAGGTCCACGACACGCTCGCCCCCGACGGGCTGTTCGCCGTCGTCGAACTGGCGGGCTTCCCGCGCTTCCTGCCCGAGGACGCCCCGGCAGAGCGCCCCGGACTCGAAGAACGCTGCCACGCCGCGCTCGACCGCCACCACGCCGAGCACATGCCTCACCGCGGCGCCGACTGGGGACCCAAGCTCACCGCGGCCGGCTTCGCCGTCGAGGGCGAACGCGTCATCACCGTCAACTTGGGCCCGCCGCACACCGAGGCCGTCGGCCGCTACGCGCTGAGCAGCCTGACCCGTGTGCGCGGGGGCCTCGCCCAGGAGCTGGGAACCGAAGACCTCGCGGCTCTCGACCAGTTGCTCGACACCGAGAGCCCCCACAGCATCCTGCGCCGCGACGACCTGACGGTACGCACCGAGCGCACGGTGTGGGCCGCGCGCCGCGTCTGAAAGCCCCGAGGCGCGCCGCTTCTGAAAGCCCCGGGGCGCGAGGGCGCTGAGCAATGGCGTGGCCATGGGCCGGGTTCGCCCCGGCGCGCCATCAAGGAAGCGGGGCCGGTCCCTGACGGTCACGGCCCCGCTGATCCGACGGAGCGTCAGCCCGCCCAGACCTCGGCGTCATCGGCCGGGACGGTGGTGGCCAGGCCCAGTTCCTTGCGGGCGGCGACCGACTTGGCCGGGTCGATGCCGGTGAACGCCGAGTCGTAGGCGAGGTAGAACGCGTCGGCGTCGGCGGCCTTCGAGGCCTTCTTCCAGCTCCCCGCGGCCTTCGTCAGCGTGGCGCGGAGCTTGCCGACCTCGGTGCCCTCGATGCCGTCCAGGCCCTTGACGTGTGCGTCGAGGGCAGCCGCGACGGCCTTGGCCTGCGCCTTGTAGCCATCCAGGTCGTCCTCGACGGCGTCCTTCTCGGACTGGGTCGCCCACAGGGTCTCGTAGACCGCGTTCGAGCCCGTGAGGTATGTGGTCTGCTCGGGCTTGAGGGACTTGGCGGTGTCCAGCGAGCCGCTGAACGTGCCCTTCTCCATGGTGTAGGTGCAGCTCACCGCACGGTCGCCCGTCGCCCAGCTCTCCTTGGTCGGGGTGTAGTAGAAGAGGGCGACGCCCTTGGGAAGCGCCCAGGTGTCCGGGGCGTGCTTCTGCGCCTCGGCCGGGCAGCGTTCGTCGGCGATCGTCGAGATCCCGTCGTCACCGGGGTACTCCCCGCCCTTGTCGATCGTGAACTCGCCGACGGCCTGTCCCTCGTGCGCCTCGTCGCAGGGCACGATCTCGACGGTGTACGCCGTCCCCTCGGCCTTGCCGGACGGGTTGTAGCAGTCGCCGATGTCCAGCGAGAACACCGAGCGCTGGCGAGCCACCTTCTTCGCGCCGTCCTTGGCACTGTCGATGGCCTCGGAGACGTCCGAGCATCCCACCGCGCCGATCGCGAGGAGGGCGGCGACGGATATGCCGCGAAGGGTACGGTACGGGGCACCGATGGTCATGACGTGTACATCCTCTTATGTGATCTTTATGAGGGGCAGGCGCATCATATGCCGTTCCTGTGGCCTGTCAGTTCCGGTGGCCCGGTCATACGAAGGCCCTCATCTCATCGCGGCGTCTCTGACTCGCGACGGGCCGCGAAGGTTGTATCCGGGCCGCTCGCGGGCGGAGTCGAGAGGGCCTCGTGACATCGCTGTGGAACCGCGCGCCGTTGGGCATGGCGGGACGCGGGCGAGGGCGGGCGTATACGTGACAGCCCTTGGAACGTCAGGAGCTCGTGAGGATGACGAGTCGCTGGGTCGCCCGGGTCATCGCGACATAGCGGTCGACCGCGCCTTCGACGCCCTCGCCGAACGCCTCCGGGTCCACGAGGACGACGAGATCGAATTCGAGGCCCTTCGCCAGCTCCGGGGTCAGCGACCGTACGCGGGACGTCGTCCGGAAGGTGGGGTCGCCGATGACGCAGGCGATCCCATCGGTATGTGCGGCGAGCCAGGTGTCGAGGATCGGGCGCAGATCGGACACGGGTCCGTGGACGACGGGGACCTCGCCGCCACGGATGGAGGTCGGCACATTGGCGTCCGGGAGTACGGCCCGGATGACCGGCTCGGCCTCGGCCATGATCTCCTTCGGCGTCCGGTAGTTGACGCTCAGGGAGGCCAGGTTGATCCGGTCGAGCCCGACCCGCTCCAGCCGTTCCCGCCACGACTCCGTGAACCCGTGCCTGGCCTGGGCACGGTCCCCGACGATGGTGAAACTCCGGGACGGGCAGCGGAGCAGCAGCATCTGCCACTCCGCGTCGGTCAGTTCCTGAGCCTCGTCCACGACGATGTGCGCGAACGGGCCCGCGAGCAGATCCGGTTCGATGCCGGTCGCGGCGCTCTCGTCGACCAGGCTGTGCCGTGCGTCCTCGCCGCGCAGCATCGTCAGCACCCCTTCGCCGTCACCCTCGGCCTCGGACTCCAGCAGGGCGTCGACGACCTTGGCCATCTGCTCGCGTTCGGCGGCGAGGGAAGCCTCGTGCCGACGCTTGCGCCGCGCCGTCTCCGGGTCGCCGAGCCGCTGCCGAGCCGCGTCCAGGAAGGGCAGGTCGGACACCGTCCAGGCCTGGGCTTCCGCGCGCTGCAACCGCTGCACGTCGTCGCGGCCGAGCCAGGGAGCGCACATCCGCAGATAGGCGGGTACCGACCACAGGTCTCCGACGAGGTCGGCCGCTTCGAGCAGTGGCCACGCGCGGTTGAAGGCCGTGACCAGTTCCCTGTTCCGCCGCAGCGACGTGCGGAGCTGGTCGTCGGAGACATCGCCTTCGTGCTTGTCCACCAGGATCGTGAGCAGTTCCTCCCAGACCTGCTCGCGCGCCTCGTTGTGCGGAGTACCGGGTTCCGCCGCTTCGAACGCCACGGCCCAGTCGTCGGCGCTCAGCCAGATGTCGGACCAGTGGGTCGTGATCGTCATCCCCTTGGCGGGCGGCTCCTCGTAGAACCTGACGGCTGTCTCGACCGCCTTCACCACGTTCGCGGACGACTTCAGGAGGGCCACCCCCGGATCGGCCTCGACCGCCGCCGCGGCTCCCTCGGCGACGAGGTCCCGCAGGGTGCAGATCTGCACACCCTCCTCTCCGAGGCTGGGAAGGACATCGGCCACGTACCCCAGGTAGGGCTGGTGCGGACCCACGAACAGCACGCCGCCCCGCCGGTGCCCGAGGCGCGGGTCGGCGTAGAGGAGGTAGGCGGAGCGGTGCAGAGCCACGACCGTCTTCCCGGTACCCGGACCGCCGTCGACGACGAGAGCGCCGCGGGATCCCGCGCGGATGATGGCGTCCTGGTCGGCCTGGATGGTGCCGAGCACGTCCCGCATCCGTGCCGACCGGTTGCCGCCCAGGCTGGCGATGAAGGCGGACTGGTCGTCGAGGGCGGCGTGCCCGGCGAACCCGTCCGAGGTGAACACCTCGTCCCAGTAGTCGCTGACCCGGCCGCGGGTCCAGCGATACCTGCGGCGGCTCGCCAGACCCATCGGGTTGGCGTGCGTGGCCCCGAAGAACGGCTCGACCGCGGGGGAACGCCAGTCGAGGAGCAGTTGGCGGCCCGCGCTGTCCGTGAGGCCAAGTCGTCCCACGTACACGGGCTCGGCGCTGTCGGTGCCGACCATGCGTCCGAGGCACAGGTCCAGCCCGAAGCGGCGCAGTGCGCGCAGACGAGCGGTCAGCCGGTGGATCTCCATGTCCCGGTCCATCGCCTGCCGGCCTATGCCGCCGGGCGCCTTGCGCTCGGCGTCGAGGCGGTCGGACAGGTCGGCGATGGACTGCGCGAGGCACTCCGCGATGGCCGCGAAGTGTTGTTCGTCGTCGGCGATCAGCGTGGGGTCGGCCTTGGGGGCGAGGCGGTCGGGAAGGTCGAACGCGCTGGTGGTCAGGGGTTTCACTGATCAGCTCCGATCTGAGGCCGCTTGCGGCCATTGCGTGCGGCACGGCGTGCGGCAGGACGGGACGGGGACGGACCGGCGGGACGGGGACCGACCGGCGGAACCCACCGGCGGAACCGACCGGCGGAACCGACCGGCGGGACGGGCCTGGCGGCGACCACGGCGGGCAAGGCTCCGGCATCGCGTGGACACCGTGGCCGTTGTCGGTTCAGGTCGCCGAGGCCTACGGCTCGACCACCCCGTGTACGTTCCGGCCTCGGCTTTCCGGCCTTGGCATTCCGGCCTCGGCCAGCGATTCTGCGGCACGACCCGGGTCTTGCCGCAAGCCCCCCGGTGCGCTATACGTTGAGAGTGGAAAGGAGTGGGTACTCCTCTTTCCGCTCCCCTTTTCCCTCCGCTTTCCCCTCCGTCGGCCGTGACCCGCGCTCACCGGGCGGACGGCACGCGCCAGACGAAGACCTCGGTGCCCGGCTGACGTTCGGAGAAGCGACCCGACGGTGAGGTCTCCCCCAGCAGTTGG
This sequence comes from Streptomyces sp. NPDC094034, assembly GCF_040303865.1. Taxonomy (NCBI): domain Bacteria; kingdom Bacillati; phylum Actinomycetota; class Actinomycetes; order Kitasatosporales; family Streptomycetaceae; genus Streptomyces; species Streptomyces sp. NPDC094034. Next base: position 51,795 of record NZ_JBEOUD010000030.1, read on the forward strand.
CGGAGATCCGCCTCGAAGTCGCCGCGCCGCGTGCCGAACAGGTGGGGCGCGGACGAGGATGTCGAGAACACCAGCGCCACGACCTCATCGCAGGACCGTTCCAGCGCCTGCCCCCCGGGTACGACATGCCGCTCCGGTCCCGCGAAGCCCGCCCGGCTGAGCACGGCGGCCTCACCGCTGGGCGTTCCGTACCGCAGCACCCCACGACCGGCCCGTCGGACGGGGCCCAGATACCGCCCGACCAGATCGTTGATGGCCGTATACGGCACCCCCGGACAGGGGAGACCGTCGACGGCCCGCGTCCGCGTCTTCAGGTCCGAGATATGGACGAAGGCACCCGCCGACCGGAGCATGCCCTTGACGGTCGCCGCCACCAGGTCACGGTCCATCCAGTGAAAGGACTGACCGAAGGTGGCGACGGTGAACGTCCCCAGTCCTGCGGGCAGTTCCTCCGCACGGGCCAGGACCCACCTCGCCTTCCTGGCCACTCCCGCCTTCTCGGCCTGCTGCCCGGCTTCGGCGATCATGCCGCTGTCCGGGTCCACGCCGACCACCTCGCCGAACAGATGCGCCAAGTTCAGAGCAAGGGTGCCCGGCCCGCAGCCCACGTCGAGCAGACGCCCGCGGCCGTCGAGCATCAGGACCTCGGCGAGCAGCTCCGCGAGCCCGGGCGCGTACGGGAGCCGCCCACGCCGGTAATAGGGGGCCGAGCCCAAGAACAGTGTGTCGTCCCACTCCCAGCCTTCTGGCATACCGGCCTGCCGCCCTTCTCACGCGGATTCACGAACGATGGGTCTGTCGAATGGCTCTGCGGCTCGATCATGCCCGCACGTCTCGCCCGTCTCGCCCGTCTCGCCCGTCACGCACCTCGCGCCCCTCACGCGCCTCACGCTCCTCGCGTACGTCGCGCCCCTCACGCACCTCGCGTACGTTGAGTACGGCCAGTTCGAGCCGCTGAAGGCGGGCCGGGTCGGCGATCACCTCGTACGCGGTGATCCTCTCGCCATCGATCGTGAAGGTGAGAGCGAGGAACAACCGGCCGCGCGGGGCGACGACGACTCCCACGGTTCCGTTCACGAGCGCCGCCTCCGCGAACCGTGCCCTGCGGCCGAGGACCATCGTCTCCTCCGCCACGACGCGCGCCCCGCGGACCTCCGTCGCCACGCCCGGTGGCAGGGCGGCGGGATCGGCACGGCGTACGACGTCCGGGGCCAGCACCGCGAGAAGCGCGTTCAGATCGCCACCGCGTGAGGCGGCGAGGAAGGCCTCGATGACCTGCCGGTGCCGGCCGGGATCGGCGCCGGGCACCGCGGGGGTGCCCTGTACCTTGTGGCGCGCCCGGCTGGCGAGCTTCTTCGTGGTGACCGGTGAGCGCTCCACGATGGGCGCGATCCGGTCGAACGGCACGGCGAACAGGTCGTGCAGGACGAAGGCGACCCGCTCGGCGGGACCCAGCGTGTCCAGCACCACGAGCAGCGCCCTGCCGACCGAATCGGCCAGCACCGCCTCCTCTTCGGGGTCGCCCCCGGCGCCGTCGCCGTCACGGGCGGCGTCACGGGCGGCGTCACGGGCGGCGTCGATCCGGTCCGAGGGCCCCTGCCCCACCGGGTCCACCGGGTCCTCCCGGCGTGACGCACGGGAGCGCAGCATGTCGAGACAGACCCGCGAGACCACCGTCGTCAGCCAGCCGGCCAGGTTGCCGACACCGTCGGCATCGACGCGGCTGAGCCGCAGCCACGCCTCCTGGACCGCGTCGTCCGCCTCGCCGGCCGAGCCGGGCATCCGGTAGGCGACCGCCCGCAGCCTGGCGCGGTGCGTCTCGAATCGTTCCGCAAGCCGGTCCTGGTCCTGTTGCCCGCCCATCGGTCACCTTTTCTCGTCGCGCTCCGTCAACCTCAGCACACCCCTGTTGACGGGGAGAGACGAGAAAAGGTGACCCATGACCACCACGACGGACCTCAGGACAGGCACGACACCGCCGACCACCGTTGACCAGCCGCTGCTACGGCCCGCGCGCTTCGGGGACCTCCGGCTCCCCAATCGGGTGGTGATGGCCCCCCTCACCCGCGCCCGCGCGGTCAACGCGGAGCTGCTGCCGACCGGGATGCATGCCGCGTACTACGGCCAGCGGGCCTCCGCCGGGCTGATCATCACCGAGGGGACCTGGGTCAGCGAGCGCGCGATCGGCTTCGCCGGCGTTCCCGGCGTCTACAGCGAGGAGCAGGTCGCCGCGTGGCGCCGGGTCACCGACCTCGTCCACGCACTGGGCGGCCGTATCGTCCTCCAGCTCTGGCACACCGGCGCCGCCTCTCACCCCGATCACCTCGGGGGAGAGCCGCCGGCCGGGCCCTCGGCGGTCAACCCGCACGAGAGGTCGTACACCCCGAGCGGCTTCAAGGACACCGTCACTCCCCGGGAGATGACCACCGCCGACATCGCGACCACGATCACGGAGTACGGCGCGGCGGCGGCGAACGCCCGGCGCGCCGGGTTCGACGGGGTCGAGGTCCATGCCCTCGGCTCGTTCCTCATACCGCAGTTCCTCAACCCGCGGCTGAACCGGCGCTCCGACGCGTACGGGGCCGACCGCACCGGCCGACGACGCCTGCTGTTCGAGATCATCGACGCGGCGGCCGCACCCTGGGACGGACGGCGGGTCGGGGTGCGTCTCTCGCCCTACTGGACCGCCGAGCGCTTCACCCCCGACGAGGCGACGCTCGCCGCGTACGACGAACTCGTGGCGGAGTTGGGCGACCGCCCCCTCGCGTATCTGCACCTGCGCGGACCGGCCCCCGCCACGCCGGGTGACGGCCCCGACGTCGACGCGTTCGCGCGCTTCCGGCGGCGGTTCGACGGACCCCTGATCGTGAACCTCGGATTCGGCCGCGAGTCCGGGAACGCCGTCATCGAAGCGGGGACGGCCGACGCCGTCGCCTTCGGCACGCACTTCATCGCAAACCCCGACCTCGTCACGCGATTCGCGCTGGGCCGCGAACTGGCGACCGGTGACCCCGGTACGTACTACACGGGCGGGGCCGAGGGGTATGTCGACTACCCCGTGAGCGCCTGGCCCGGGTGCGGGCCGTGATCTTCGTGTACGCGGCGTACGCGGCGTACGCGGCGCACACGGCGCACACGGCGCTTGACCTCAACCGGACTTGACGTTCAAGACTCGTCGTAAGGAGCGACACGGGACGCGACGCGCCGAACGACGCGCCGAATGACGCGGCGAACAACGCGGCGAACAACGCGACGGCGCGTGGCGCGGCGAAGAAGGAGTGGGGATATGCGCGCGGTTCGGGTGACGGCTTTCGGGGGTCCCGAGGTTCTGGTGACGGCCGAGGTGCCCGACCCGGTGGCGGGCCCCGCCGAGGTGGTGATCGCCGTCGCGGTGGTGGACACGATCTTCGTACAGACGCAGGTACGGGCGGGCCAGAAGCAGGAGTACTTCCCCGTGCGGCCCCCGCACATCCTGGGCGGTGGGGTCGCCGGTACGGTGCGCTCGGTCGGCGAGGTGGTGGACGCCGACTGGACCGGACGCCGCGTGGTGGCCTCGATCGGCATCACCGACGGCTCGGCGGAACTGGTCGCGGCCCCGGTCGAGTCGCTGGTGCCCGTACCGGACGGCCTCCCGTTCGAGACGGCCGCCGCGGTGTTCCAGGACGGTGTCACCGCCCTGGCCCTCATGGACCTCACCGGGGTGACCGCGGACGAACGCGTACTGATCACCGGCGCGTCCGGCGGCATGGGGACGCTGATGGTCCAACTCGGCAAGGCCCGGGGCGCGTACGTCGTGGCCGTCGCGCGGGGCGAGCGGAAGACCGCTCTCGTACGGGAGTTGGGCGCCGACGCCGTGATCGACGGAGCCCGCGACGACTGGCCGGCGCGCGCCCGCGAGGCGCTGGGCGCGCGGGGCGCGGATGTCGTTCTGGATGGCGTGGGAGGTGAGATGGGCCTGTCGGCCTTCCCGTTGACGGCGGACGGCGGTCGCTTCTCGGCGCACGGCGCGCCGACGGGCGGCTTCGCCCCGGTGGACGCGCGCCACGCGGCGGACCGGAAGATCAGGCTGCTGGGCATCGCGGATGTGCAGATCCCACGGCGGGAGCGGGTACGGCTGGCGGCGCGAGCCCTGGCGGAAACGGCGGCGGGCCGTCTGCGCCCGGTGATCGGCGGCACGTTCCCCCTGGACGAGGCGGCGGACGCGCACCGGGCGATCGAGGGCCGCGGCCTGCTGGGAAAGGTCCTGCTGACGGTCTGACGGTCTGACGGCCGGACCGCCCGACCGCCCGACCGCCCGGCTGACGGACCAACGGGCTGAGGGGCTGACGGGCTAACTCGCCCGCCCCCGCCTCCGTACCATCGCCTCGACCCCGTCCAGCACGCAGTCGAGGCCGAAGGTGAACTCCGTGTCCGGGCCGTCCTCGCCGTCCAGGCCGCCGGCCGCCAGCAGTTCGGCGACCGCCGGGTAGCGGGCCGGGTCGGCCAGTCTGCGGAGAGTGCGTCCGTAGCCCGCCATGACCTGCTGGGCCGATGAGCCGCTTGCCTTGATGGCCGTGTCCAGGTCGGACATCAGCATCGCCTCGTTCCGTACGAAGCCGCTGACCAGCAGGATCACCGATATCTTCGTGCCGTCGTCCAGCCCTGTGCCGGCCAGGGCGTTGAGGCCGCGCTCCCACCACGCCACCGAGTTGGGGGTCACGGGCGGGCCCGAGATCGGGATGCGCAGCGCCCACAGGTCCCGGTGGTACGCCGCGCGTTGTGTCCACGCCCAGTGGGCCAGCGCCTCTCGCCAGCCGGTGCCGGGCTCCGGCGGGGCGGGGGGCGCGCCGATGGCGGCCTCATGCATCAGGACGTACAGCTCGTCCTTGGCCGCGACATAGCGGTACAGCGACATCGTGGAGACGCCCAGTTCCTTGGCGACCCGCCCCATGGAGACCGCGCCCAGCCCTTCCGCCCGTGCGACGCCGACCGCCGCGTCGACGATCCGCGTCAGGCCGATGCCGGGCTTGGGGCCCTTGGCCGGGCGTTCCCGCAGTCCCCAGGCGGCCTCGATGCTGGCGGGCAGCCCCGTACCGCCGACGGGCGACTCGGTACCGCCTCCGCCTGCGTCTGCGCCTCCGCCTGCGCCGCCGGCACCATCAGCGATCGCCATCGTGTCCACCCTTCTCCGCCCGCTCCCCGCTTGACGCCCATCCTAGTAATGCGTAACTCTTACACAGTAGCGCGTATGCCATACGCAGTTGATCAGCGGCAGAACAGCGGAACAAAGAGGAAGAAGGGGGATGTCCATGACCTCGCACCCGGCCATCGAGGCCACCGGCCTCGAAAAGTCGTACGGAAGCGGAACCGCGCGGGTGAGAGTCCTGCGCGGGATTGATCTTCGTGTCGAACGCGGCACGGTCTTCGCACTCCTCGGCCCCAACGGCGCGGGCAAGACGACGGCCGTACGGATTCTCACCACCCTCACCACCGCCGACAGCGGCACCGCCCGGGTCGCCGGGTACGACGTCGTCGCCGACCGGCGCCGGGTACGCGGCGCCATCAGCCTGACCGGGCAGTTCGCCGCCGTGGACGAGAAACAGACCGGCGAGGAGAACCTCCGCATGATGGCCCGCCTCAACGGGCTCTCCAGGGCCGACGCGCGGCGCCGCGCCGCTGGGCTCCTCGACCGCTTCGGCCTCGCCGACGCGGGCGGGCGGCTCGCCGTCACCTACTCCGGTGGCATGCGGCGCCGGCTCGATCTGGCCGCCGGTCTGGTCGGCGACCCCGAGGTGGTGTTCCTGGACGAACCGACCACCGGCCTCGACCCGCGCAGCCGCCAGGAGCTGTGGCAGGTGGTACGGGATCTCTCCGCGCGCGGCGCCACCGTCTTCCTGACCACCCAATACCTGGAGGAGGCCGACCAGTTGGCGGACCGTATCGCGGTGGTCGACCACGGTCTGGTGGTCGCGGAGGGTACGGCGGAGGAGCTGAAGAGCCGGGTCGCGGGCCACCGTCTCGATCTCGTACTGACCAGCCGCGAGGCCTATCTCCGCCTCGCCTCCCGCGCTGTCCACCACGCGCCCGAGAGCCTCACGCTCGGGCTGCCGACCGACGGCACCGCCGCGCGGGTGCGCGCCCTGCTGGACGAGATCGACCCGGACGGTACGGACGTGGCGCGCTTCGCGCTGCACGGCGCCACCCTCGACGATGTCTTCCTCGCGCTGACGGGCGCGGCCCCGGCGACCGGCCACCAGCAGAACCCGAACCAGAGCCAGAGCCAGAGCCAGAACCAGAGCCAGGAGCAGCAGCAGAGCCAGGAGCAGGAGCCCACCCATGTCTGACGCGCTCGCGTCCTCCCGCACCCACGCCCTCACGATGGCCGGTCGCGGCATCCGTCTCAGCAGGCGCAATATCGACGCCGTCATCACCGCGATGATGCTGCCGATCATGCTCATGCTGATCTTCGTCTACTTCTTCGGCGGCGCCATCGACACGGGCACGCAGTATGTGACCTACGTCGTCCCCGGTGTCCTGCTCCTCTGCGCCGGCTTCGGCTCGGCCGGCACCGCCGTGAGCGTCAGCGAGGACATGAAGGGCGGGATCATCGACCGCTTCCGCTCCCTCGACATCGGCGGCGCGCCGATCCTCGCCGGGCATGTGACGGCGAGCGTCGCCCGTAACGTCGTCTCGACGGCGCTCGTCCTCGGCGTCGCCCTCCTCATCGGCTTCCGCCCGTCGACCACACCCGCAGCCGCACTCGCCGCCACCGGCATCCTGTTCGCCTTCATCGTGGCCATCTCCTGGCTCTCGGCGGCGATCGGTCTGCTCGCCAAGTCCCCCGAGGCGGCGGGCGGGTTCACGTTCTTCATGATGTTCCTGCCCTACCCGAGCAGCGCCTTCGTCCCGATCGACACCATGCCGGACTGGCTCCACGGCTTCGCCGACCACCAGCCGGTCACCTCGGTCATCGAGTCGCTGCGCGGACTGCTGCTCGGACTGCCGGTCGGCTCGGCGCCCTGGGTGGCGCTGGCGTGGTGCGCCGGGCTGCTGGCGCTCGCGCTCGGGCTGTCGGGGGTGCTGTTCAGGGTGCGGACGGCCTGAGGGCCTCGGGCGGCCGGGCCGTACGGAACGTGATCTCAGACGATCTCCGTCGTCCGCCGTCAGAAGACGTCCGGGCACCAGGGACGACGCGCCGTCCGGAACAGCGTCTCCGCGACCGCCGCCGCCCCCGGCCGCTCCTCGGTCAGCAGGCCGAGCGCGGCGAGGCGCAGCGCAGACTCGTCCCCCAGATACAGCGCACCCAGCTCCCGTACGTCCAGGGCGATGTCCGGGGACTGCGTGGTCGGCGCGCAGACCCCGCCCTCCGGCGTCCCCTCCAGCCGGAACCGCCCGCCCGCCAGACCGGCCTTGTCGTGGATCTCCAGCGTCAGCGCGGCCGGCACGGCGTACGTACGCGCCTCCAGGGCTCGTACGGTGTCGAGGATCCGCACCCAGAGGAAGTCCGCCTGCGTCACGATCCGTGCCGCGCGGGGATCGGGAAGGAACCGGGGCAGCAGATCGTCCGGGGCGCGGTACCCCGTCCTGACCGTGGTGATCCAGTCGATCGAGCAGACGAAGTGCCACAGCGCCCGCTCCGCCGCCGGGGTCAGCGCGATCAGCTTCCGTACCGACGCGGTGTTCAGCGGCTGCTTGGCATCGCCCCAGTTGTCGTCGGACGCGTAGGTGACCAGGCCCTCGATCTCACCGGCCGCCGAGCGGTACACCGCGTTGAAGGGCTCCGTCCAGGGCACGCCTGACGGCGTCTGACCGGTGTCGACCCTCCACCAGCGCTCGTCGCGGTCGATCGCGCCGTGCTGCCGCGCCCGGAAGCGTTCATGCAGGCCGGGGCCGAGTTTCCGGACGTCCGCGAGGTCGACCAGATCGATCCTGCCGCCGTTGTCGGGCCCCGACCACCGTGGATCAAGTCCCGTACGCGCCACATCGATCGCCCACTCGGTGATCCCGGCGGCGGGGCCGAACCCGTACCGCCCGTAGATCGGGTATTCGGCGGCGATCAGTGTGGCGACGGCGTCTCCGCGCTCCTTCGCCGCCGCCAGATCGGCGGCCATCATCCGGCTGAGCAGTCCGCGCCGACGGTGGGTGGGCGAGACGGTCACGTTGCTGATCGCGTCCGCCGGGAGCACGGCGCCGCCGACGACCGTCAGTTTCTGCGCGAAGGACCGGAACGTGGCGACGCAACGCCCCTCGTCGAAGGCGCCGCGCGTACGGGCCGGTTCGAGGTGCGCCGTCCGCGCGGCCGTCTGTTCGTCCGAGCCGCCCGGCGCCCGTAGAAACCCGGTGGCCAGGGCGCGCAGCCAGTCGGGATACTCGGATTCGGTGACCGTACGGACGTCGACAGTGCTCATGGTCGTCACGCTAGGCGGTCCCGGCGGCCCGCCGCATCCGGATTTCCGCCGGGCGACCGGCGCCCCGGACACTCCCCGAACCCCAGGAGCCCCTGGAGACCCCGGAGACCCGGACGGTCCACAACGGACGGTCCAGAACGGACAGTCCACAACGGACAGTCGAAAACGGACGGTCGAAAACGGCCAGTCCCCGACGACCTCAGAACGCCGCCCGCACCGCCCCGACCTCCACACCGCCGCCCAGCAGTGGCGCCCGCCCGATCCGGCCAAGCACCTCGGCCTCCACGCCCAGCAGTTGGAGCGCCCGCTTCAGCACGGGCCCCCGCGCCCGGCTCCCGCCGTCGTCGATCTTGAAGGCCAGCGCACGGCCGTCCGGCAGCGCCACCGCCTGAACCGCCTCCGCGCCCGTCTTGGCGAGCGTGCCCGGCATCTCCGTCATCAGCAATGTGTCGGACCTGCGCGTCCCCCCGACGTACTCGGGATGGGCCCGCATCGCGTCCGCCACCCGCCGCTCCGCCGAACCCGGCGCCGCGAGGACGAAGTGGCGGAAGGCGCGGGCGAGACCGGTGAGGCTGATCGCCATCAGCGGGGCGCCGCAGCCGTCCGTACCGATCGTGGCGACCCGCTCGGCCGCCGTCTCCTCGATCACCATCCGGACGAGCTTCTGCACCGGATGCGCCGGGTCCAGATAGCTCTCCGTCGGCCAGCCGTTGTGTACGCAGGCCGCCAGCATCCCGGTGTGCTTGCCCGAGCAGTTCATGACGATCCGCTCCCGCACCCCGCCGGCGGCGAGATACGCCTCCGCCTCCACCCGGTCGAGCGGCAGATCGGGCGGCGTCCGCAGATCGTCGGTCGTCAGCCCGTGCTCGGCGAGCATCGTACGGACGAGAGCGAGATGGAACCCCTCGCCCGCGTGGCTCGCCGCCGCCAGCGCCAGCCGCTCCCCGGACAGCTCCGCCCCGGCCCGCAGCACGGCCGCGGCCTGCATCGGCTTGTTGCTGGAGCGGGGAAAGACCGGGGCCTCGGGGTCTCCGAGCTCCAGCTCGACCGTGCCGTCCGCCGCCAGCAGCACCAGCGTTCCCCGGTGACTGCCCTCGACAAAGCCGGAGCGCACGACCTCGGCGAGTACCGGCGGTACGGCCGACGGTATGACATGGGAGCTGGAGGACATCATCGGCCTTCCGGTACTGGGGGCACCCGCTCGCGCGGTCCGGCGCGGATCCGCACGGACCCACACGGATCCGCACGGATCCACTGTGATCAGCGGGCGGTTGGGACGGTACGGATCAACACGGAATCAACACGGAGTCAGACGGAATCACTACGTCAGCAGATCGTCCACCTGGGCTTCACCCTCACGGTACCTGCGGGCGATCTCCGCGCTACAGTCGTCCGCCGTCCGCTGCAACTGATGGCGGCGGCGCGAGAGCTGCTGCTCGTTGCGGACCAGCCGCCCCATCGCCGTATGCAGCTCCTCGTCCGTACGGGCCGCCAGGTCCGACAGCTCCACCTCGGCGAGCGTCTCGGCGGCCAGCAGGCGGTACTCCTCGCTGCGCGGGGTGGAGAGCGTGACATGGCGGGCTGACGAGCGGTGCCGGGAGGGAGTGTCGGTCAGAATCTCCGACAGCCGGTCGACCACCCGGGTCTCGGGGGCGGTACGACGGGCCAGCTCGGCCCGCAGGATGTCGATCCTGCCCTGGAGAAGCCGCCGCAGATAGCTCAGATCGGCCTCGTCCCGCTGCGAGTCACGGCGCAGCGCGCGCAGTTCCGGCAGCCGCAGCACACCGAAGTCGTACGGCCGGGGCGCGGGCAGCGTGCCCTCACCGCCGGTCCGCTGCACGGGCGGCCGGGGCCCGCCGCTCCCCGGGCCCGCCGCTCCCGGCCCCGCGGCTCCCGGGCCCACCGCTCCCGGCCCGTGGTCCGTGCCAGGACCGGCGGCCGGTCCGCTGCCTGTCCCGGTGGTCGTACGGGTCGTCGGTACGGGACCGGGCGCCTGCCCGGCGCCAGATGTGCTCATCGCGCGTACTTCCCCTCGCTCCGCTGAGAGACCCCTGCCCCTATCCGCTGGGAACCCCCATCCCTCGACAGGTACGCAGAACGCACCGCCTCCGTGCATCGTGCCACTCCCACGACCGCGTATGCGGGCACTCTGCACCCGTTCGGCCCCCGATAGGTTGATCCGTATGCGTGCAGTGGTGCAGAGAGTCGACGGCGCGAGCGTCGTGGTCATGACGGAGTCCGGGCCGGAAACCGTCGGCGAGATCATCGGTGAGGGCTTGTGTGTGCTGGTGGGAGTCACCCACGAGGACACGGCGGAGCAGGCGGAACGGCTGGCCCGCAAGCTCTGGTCGATCCGGCTGCTGGAGGGCGAGAAGTCCTGTTCAGAAGTGAACGCCCCGCTCCTGGTGATCTCGCAGTTCACTCTCTACGGGGACGCCCGGAAGGGCCGCCGCCCCACCTGGAACGCGGCGGCCCCGGGCTCGGTGGCCGAACCGCTGGTCGACGAGGTGGTGGCACAGCTGCGGGCGCTGGGCGCGAAGGTGGAGACGGGCCGGTTCGGAGCGGACATGCGCGTCTCGCTCACGAATCACGGCCCGTTCACGGTGCTGCTCGACATGTGAGGCGCGGTACGGGAGACACCCCGGGACCCCGGCGACCGCACGGGAGGCGGCCCGCGGCCCGTGGGCCCGTACGGGAGGCAGCCCGCAGCCCGTACGGGAGAGGCGGCCAACGGGCTACGCCTCGACCACCGTCTCCTGCGCCGCCGCCGTGTCCCCCGCCAGCAGTGGCGCGTCCAGCGGCACATTGCGCTTGACCAGGGCCAGCGCGATCGGCCCCAGCTCGTGATGGCGGGCCGAGGTGGTGATGAAGCCCAGCTGACGCCCCTCGGCACCATCGGCGGCGAGCCGGACCGGTGTGCCATGCCCCGGCAGATGGACTTCGCTGCCGTCCAGGTGCAGGAAGACCAGCCGACGCGGCGGCTTGCCCAGGTTCTGCACGCGGGCCACGGTCTCCTGACCCCGGTAGCAGCCCTTGTCGAGATGGACGGCGGTACCGATCAGCCCCACCTCGTGCGGGATGGTCCGGTGATCGGTCTCGAAGCCGAGGCGCGGCCGGTGCCCCTCGATCCGCAGCGCCTCGTACGCGAGGATCCCGGCGACCGGCCCGTGCGCGGCGGCGTACGACTCCAGGTCGGCGCGGGGCAGGAACAGATCCCGGCCGTACGAGGTCTCGCGCACCGCGACGCCCTCGGGCGCCTCGGCGATGGAGCCCGCCGGCAGATGGACGACCGCGAAGTCGTCCGTACGGTCCGCGACCTCGACCCGGTAGAAGAACTTCATCGACTCCAGATAGCCGATCAGCGCCTCCTGTGTGCCGGGCTCAACATGCGCCCAGACCGTCGCGCCGTCGTCCACCAGATACAGCGCGTGCTCGATATGGCCGTGCGGGGACAGGATCAGCGCCTCCGTGGCCCGGCCGGCGGGCAGCTCGCTGACATGCTGAGTGAGCAGCAGATGCAGCCAGCTCAGCCGGTCGTCCCCGGTGACGGTGACGACTCCGCGGTGCGAGAGATCCACCAGGCCGGTGCCATCGGCGAGGGCGCGTTGTTCGCGGAACAGATCACCGTAGTGGGCGGCGACACCTTCGTCCTGTCCTTCGGCGGCGACGGCTCCGGGCAGGGACAGCAGAGGGCTCTTCATGGTGATCAGCCTACGACTCGCCGTCCGCGACGCGGGCGGCGCAGTTCTGACAGCGCCCGAAGATCGCGAAGTGCTTCATGTCCGTCGTGAACCCGAGGTCCTCACGCAGCTTCGCGGTGAACTCCGCGACCACCTCGACATCCGCCTCAATGACATTCGTGCAGTCCCGGCAGACCAGGTGGATGTGGTGGTGCCGGTCGGCGAGGTGGTACGTGGGAGCGCCGTGCCCGAGGTGGGCGTGCGAGACGAGGCCCAGCTCCTCCAGCAGCTCCAGGGTCCGGTAGACGGTGGAGATGTTCACCCCGGAGGCGGTTCTGCGTACCTCGCACAGGATGTCGTCGGGTGTCGCGTGCTCCAGGGAGTCCACAGCTTCGAGAACAAGCTGACGCTGAGGGGTCAGCCGGTACCCGCGCTCCCGCAGGTCGCTCTTCCAGTCGGTGCTCACCACGCCCCCAGTGTAGGCAGGCGTGGCGGCGCGGGAGGCTTTCCCGCGGAGGATCGCGCCCACATGGGCTTTGCGTCGTTCCTGCGCGGGTCTTGACCGGAGGTGACGTGGGTCTTACGTGAAGGTCTTACGTGGCGGTCTTGCGTGAAGGTCCTGCGTGACGGTCTTACGTGAAGGTCCTACTTGAAGAAGGCGATGCCGTCGTCCGGGAGGTCGCCGAGGTCCTTGGCCCATGCCTCGACCTGGTCCGGGGACACGACCTTCTTCAGATGCGCCGACATGTACGGGCGCAGTGGGACCTCGGGGGTGGACTTCTCGCCCACCCACATCAGGTCGCCCTTCACATAGCCGTACAGCCGCTTGCCACCGCTGTAGGGCCCGGAGGCCGCCGTACGGGCCACCGCGTCGGTCACCAGGTCGATCTGCGGCTTCTGGTCGGCCAGCTCGCCGTACCAGACCTCCACGACACCCTGGTCCCTGACCATCACGACCTCGACCTTGCGGTCCTTGTCGATCCGCCAGTACCCGGCCTCGGACTCGATCGGCCTGACCTTCTTGCCCTCGTCGTCGAGCGCCCAGGTGTGCGAGACGTACTCGACGAAGTCCCGGCCGTCGTGGCTGAAGGTGACCTCCTGGCCGAAGTTGGCCTTCTCGTCTCCCGGGAAGTCGAAGACACCGACGCCCTCCCAGTTGCCGAGGAGGAAGGCGAGGGGAACAAGGTCCGGGTGCAGGTCGGACGGGATCTCGATCATGAGCAGCTCAGGCGATCTGTAGGGGTGAGGACGGGATGACCAGCGTGCGGCGACCGGCGCGAGATGTCAGCGCTGACCCTGGTACAGCTTCTTCACGGCCAGAACGGCGAAAGCGAGCACGCCGACGCAGACGAGGACCAGCAGGGAAGTGAAGAAAGCCTCAAGCACGGCGTGCTCCTCGGATGAGCGGTATGGGCGGTAAGGGCCGGGGCCCAGCCTAATGGGTGGTGGCCCGGCCCTCTCGGCGAGGTACTCCGACCTATACGGGACCCCTCGGCGGGGGCCCGGAACCTCGGCGGGGGCCCGGACCTCGGCAGGGGCCCGGCGGGCAGGATCACCGCCTGCGCTGGTTTCCGCGCCGAATAGAGTTCGGCGTATGCACTCCGCGAAGAAGCTCGTGATCAAAGTGACCGCCGGAGCCGACGCCCCCGAGCGCTGCTCCCAGGCCTTCACCGTGGCCGCCGTCGCCGTGGCCAGTGGGGTGGAGGTCTCGCTGTGGCTGACAGGCGAGTCCGCGTGGTTCGCGCTGCCGGGCCGGGCGGCGGAGTTCGAACTGCCGCACTCCGCACCGCTGCCCGAACTCATCGAGTCGATCCAGGCCGCCGGTCTGATCACGCTGTGCACGCAGTGCGCGGCCCGGCGGGACATCACGGAGAAGGATGTGCTGGACGGGGTGCGGATCGCCGGGGCTCAGGTCTTCGTCAGCGAGATCATGGCCGACGGCGTGCGGGCGCTCGTCTACTGACCGTCCGGTCTCCTGGCCGCTCGCCCGGTCGGGCTCGCGCCGGGCCCGTCGCCGTGGTGCGCGCCGTACCGCACTCGCCGCTCGCGATCCTTCCTGTGGTCCAGCTCGTCCAGCCACTTCTCGGACTCGGACGGAGCGTCGTCCGGCGGATCGTCCCACCAGCGGTCGGTCTTGTCCTTGGTGTTGCCCACGATGGCGGCGGCAGGCGGAATGAACATCGCGACAAAGGTGAGGGCGACGGCCGCGGGGATCGAAATATCGCGCACGAATGTCCAGGCGGAGACGAAGAGCACCAGACATACGCCCATGAGCAGAAAGTACCGACGACGGCGTCGTGCGTACATATTTTTAGTGTACGTCCGCGTACATCCGTCATTGCCCGGGTCGGCCCTCGCCCGCCAGAACGGCCTGGAGGGCCGCGCCCCGGGGAAACCCAGGGCTTGCGGCCCTCCGGCCGATGAGAAGAAACGCTCGGATCGCTCAGACCTTCAGAGCTTCAGAGCTTCAGACCGCGATCGCGACCTCGGAGAGGCCCCCGGTCTGCGCGACGACCGTACGGTCCGCCGTGGCGCCCGGCACGAGGGCGCGCAGCGTCCACGTGCCCTCGGCCGCGTAGAAGCGGAACTGGCCGGTCGCCGAGGTCGGGACCTCCGCGGTGAACTCTCCGGTCGAGTCCAGCAGGCGTACGTAACCGGTGACGGGCTCGCCGTCGCGGGTCACGGAACCCTGGATGGTGGTCTCACCGGGCTTGATCGTCGAAGCGTCCGGGCCGCCGGCCTGTGCTCCACACATACTGTTCAGTCCTCCGGGTCGGGGCGTGATTACTTGTTGGCGCCGAGCTCGATCGGCACACCGACGAGCGAGCCGTACTCGGTCCACGAGCCGTCGTAGTTCTTGACGTTCTCGACACCGAGCAGCTCGTGCAGCACGAACCAGGTGAGCGCGGAGCGCTCGCCGATCCGGCAGTAGGCGACGGTGTCCTTCGTCAGGTCGACCTGCTCCTCGGCGTAGAGCGCCTTGAGCTCGTCGTCCGACTTGAAGGTGCCGTCGTCGTTGGCGTTCTTCGACCACGGGATGTTGCGCGCGGTCGGGATGTGCCCCGGACGCTGCGACTGCTCCTGCGGGAGGTGCGCCGGAGCGAGCAGCTTGCCGCTGAACTCGTCGGGCGAGCGCACGTCGACCAGGTTCTGCGTGCCGATCGCGGCGACCGCGTCGTCACGGAAGGCGCGGATCGCGGTGTTCTGGGCCTTGGCCTGGTAGGTGGTGGCGGCGCGCGTCGGGACGGCGTCGACCAGGTCACGGGAGTCCAGCTCCCACTTCTTGCGGCCACCGTCGAGGAGCTTGACGGAGTCGTGCCCGTACAGCTTGAAGTACCAGTAGGCGTAGGACGCGAACCAGTTGTTGTTGCCGCCGTAGAGGATGACGGTGTCGTCGTTGGCGATGCCCTTGGCCGACAGAAGCTTCTCGAAGCCCTCCTGGTCGACGAAGTCACGGCGGACCGGGTCCTGGAGGTCCTTCTTCCAGTCGATCCTGACAGCGTTCTTGATGTGGTTCTTGTCGTAGGCCGAGGTGTCCTCGTCGACCTCGACGATGACCACCTTCGGGTCGTCGATGTGGGCCTCGACCCAGTCGGCGTCTACCAGGACGTCGCTGCGGCTCATGCTGTCTCCTCCGGGGATGGGGTCTCCCCTGCTCGTCAGGAGCTTGGGGAAGTGCGGCGGGGTACTGCGAGGTGCGGGGCGTGGGTGCCGCCGCGACTTCCGGGCACGGGCCCGGCCGGCGTACGGCGCGCGGGGTGGCCCTGAGAATCTCGAAGGGCCTGGGGGAAAACGGGACGCGAAAGTCCCGCTCAGACGGTGCGACAGAGCATGGCGGCGACGCGGCACAGGTCGACTGCCCGCCGCTTCGTGAAGTCCGCCTGTTGCTTCATACGTCCGATCGTAGGGACGTCCCGGCGAACATGTCACCGGGGGATCACATTCTGAGACTCGATCGTCCGGAATGCGAGACGATCTTATGGTCGGGTCGGCACCCCTTCCACCGGCCCGCTGCCGGTGTCCCGCTGCCATCTGAGGAGCGGACGCCGACGTCTCACCATCCGGTTACCCGCCCTCCAGAACGCCCTAAACCGGCACGTCGGCCGTGCGCACGGTCAACCCGTGCGCACGGTCAGCCAGTGAGCGCGGTCAGCCCGTGAGGGAGACGTTCGACCCGGCGCCGGAGAAGTGCAGACCGTCCTCGGCCGCGGTGACCTTGTCGAGCTTGACCGTCGACGGCAGTCCGTCGATCTTCAGGTCGTAATCGACCACGTCCCGCACCTGCTCGTCCATGCCGGGCACCGGCAGCTCGGGAAGGGCCGCGGCCTTCAGCCGGACCGTGTCACCGCCGTCCAGCGTCACCGTGCTGTACGCCGTGACGCTCCGGCCGCCCAGCAGCTCCTTGACGGTGTCCGGGATCGCGATGCCCGCGCCTTCCAGCACCTCCGTCAGCGGCCCCGAGACCTTGACCTGCCCCTGCGCGGCCCGCTCGGCACCGGCATAGCCGACGGTCGCGCCCTTCGGCGCCGACTTGGCGAGGTCCGAGTACGAGATGCGCGCCGAGCCGTTGGCCTGCCCGGCCACGGCGGACGAGAAGCTGCTGTCGATCTTGACGTCCTTCAGCTCACCCTTGACCTGGGTCACCCGGACCGCGTGGCCGTCGGCCGTGGCGTTGACGCCGTCGAGGCTGATCTCGACCTCGTCCAGCGAGGTGCCGAGGACCTGGGTCAGGAAGGGGAAGCCCTTGATGGACACCTCCGGCTGGGAGCTCAGGCCCGCGCTCGATCTGACGCGGTCGGCGACCTCGCCCTCGGCGAAGTACACCGCCGCCCGGTCCGCGGCGACGAACAGCCCGCCGAAGATCACGACGAATATCAGCAGTATCCGCAGTGCGCGCATGGTTCGGTGTCCCCCAGCTTGATCGTTTCTGCCCCCTGACGACCGTGAGCGTAACGCCATCGGGTTGGCCGGATGTCGGAGTGATCGACGTCCGGCGCGCGCGTACGGTTCCCCGCCGGCCGTGCGTCCCGCGTCACACGCGGGTCAGCCCCTGTCGGACGCGGGTCAGATCCGGGTCGGGGTCAGGGTCAGGGTCAGGCCAGCATGCGGCCCAGCAGATAGACGGCGGGGGCGGCGGCCGTGAGCGGCAGCGCCACCCCGGCGGTCATGTGGACGAAGCGGGACGGGTAGTCATAGCTCGCCGCGCGCAGCCCGACCAGCGCGCAGACCCCCGCGCCGAGCCCCAGCAGCGCGCCCTGGCTGCCCAGGTCCGTCATGCCGCCCGCCACGATGCCGGCGCCCGCGCCGGCCAGCAGGGCCACGACGACGGAGGCGACGCCCGGCAGCGGAAGGGCGCGGGCCACGGTCGCCGCCGCGACCGCCAGCCCGCCGACGACCACCGCGTCCGGCACGGCCGCGAGCTGGCCGGTGGCGAGGATGGTGAGCGCCGCCGAGGCGACGGTGGCCATCAGGCCCGTCATCCGCTCGTCCGCGCCCGCGCGGCTGCGCAGTTGCAGGACGACGACGAGCAGCACCCACACACCGAGGGTGCCGATGATCGCGGCCGGAGCGTTCTCCCGGCCCGCCACGAGCAGGGTGATGTCCGCGGTGACCCCGCCGAGGAAGGCGAGCGCGATGCCCTGCCTGGCCGGCCACATGCCGTTCAGCCGGAACCAGCCGGCCGCCGTGACGGCCTGGAGCAGGACGAGCGGGACGAGCAGCGCGTAGGGCCCGATGGCCGCGCCGCCGGCCAGCAGCAGGCCGAGCAGGGCGGTCAGCCCGGCCGGCTGGATGCCCGGCGGGATGATCGGCGACCGGCCCTCGGCGCGGGCGCGCTGGGCGTCGGTGATCCGGGCGTTGCCCATGGTGGTGGGCGCGCCGTAGCCGTCGGTGGCGCCGGGAGATGTGGCGCCGGGTGCGGCGGCGGGCGGGACGGCCGGGGCCTGGGCCTGGGGCGCGTACGGCGCCGAGGCGGCCGACGTCCCCTCCGACGGCCCGCCCGAGGGGACCTCCGGAGGCAGCGGGTAGGCGCCCTGAGGCGGCAGATACGCGGTGTCGGCGGCGGCCTGCTGGGGCTGGGGCCGGTACGCGTGCGCCTGGCCCTGCACCTGGCCCTGCGGCTGCCGCCCCTGCGGCTGGACGTGCGGCTGGTACTGGGTGTCCCAGGTCTGGCCCTGCCACGTCTGCGTCGCGGGCTCCTGGTGGGCCTGCGGCTGGTACGGGGGCTCCGCCCAGCCCTGGGAGGCGCCCGGGTCCTGGACCTGGCCTTGGCCCGGGGCCTGGCCTTGATACGCGCCGTACGCGCCGTTCGCGGCGTGGGGCGACTGCTGCGGGCGGCCGTACTGGTCGTACCGCACCTGGCCCTGCCCCTGGTCCCCGTACCGACCCTCGTCCCCGTAGTGACCCTGGTCGCCGTAGTGACCCTGGCCGTACGCCTGGCCCTGACCCTGGCCGTATCGATACTGCTGATCGTCGTCGCTCATGTGCTGGGATTCACCCTCCTGCGAACGGCGGGAGCACCTCGACCGTGCCGCCCTCGGCAAGCCGTACGGTCTCATGTCCACGGGTCCCCACCGGGTCACCGTCGACGACGAAGGAACACCTCTGGAGTACACGGACCAGTTCGCCCGGGTGTCTCACCCGCGCGGCGGCGAGCGCGTCGGCCAGGGTGTCCGCCGCGTACGGCTCCTCCGCCGTGCCCGCGGCGGCCTTGGCCGCGGCCCAGTAGCGAATCGTGCCCGATGCCATGGCGGCGCTCCTTTCGTCGGCTCCCATGATGGCCGACGGCCCTCGCGCCTCCGTCAGCCACTCCCCGAGACGGTCGAGCAGCGCGTCGTCGGCGGCGTTCTCGGCGTGGCCCATTCCCGGTTCGAGCCACAGCTCGACGGCGCCCGGAGCAGCGGCCCCGGCCAGCGCGCGGGGGTGGTCCAGCGGGAAGTACGGGTCGCGGTCGCCGTGGACGACGAGCAGCGGGACCGGCGCGATCAGCGGGACGGACTCCACCGGGGAGAGCGGCACCGGGTCCCAGTCCCGGTGATGGATACGGGTACGCAGTCCGTAGCGGCCGACGAGCCGCCCCAGGGGCCGCGTCACCAGCCAGTGCAGGCGT
Source organism: Streptomyces sp. NPDC094034 (assembly GCF_040303865.1). NCBI lineage: Bacteria > Bacillati > Actinomycetota > Actinomycetes > Kitasatosporales > Streptomycetaceae > Streptomyces > Streptomyces sp. NPDC094034. The sequence goes on from NZ_JBEOUD010000030.1 coordinate 70,970, forward strand.
CGCATCGGGGCCGTACCCCGGTAGTACCAGCGCGCGGGGGCACTCACGGCGGCCACGGCGTCGCTCCGCGCACCTGTGCGCCCCCTGTGCGACGCGGCATGGCGCAGCACCACGGACCCGCCCATGGAGAAGCCGACGGTCACGACACGCGAATGGCCCAGCGCGCGGGCCCATTCCACGGCCGCCGCCAGATCGAGGATCTCCCGGTCGCCGACCGTGGAACGCCCGCCCGAGCGGCCGTGCCCGCGGAAGGAGAAGGTGACCACGGCCGCACGCTGTGCGAACACCCGCGCCGCCCGCCGTACGGCCGGCCTGTCCACTGACCCGGTGAACCCGTGTGCGAGCACGATCGCGGTCCCGCCGCCCGCCCGGAAATCCGGCCCGAAACCCGCCGTACACGGCTCGTACACCGCCTCGATGGGGACCCCGTCCGCGGTCCTGAGGACCGTGCGCCGGGTGCTCCGGGCACGCGGGGAATCTGGTGATCTGCGGGATTGACCCTCTGGCGCCGAGCACATGTGGGTTATTCTGCTGCGAAGAGGATCCGGGCAATGTAGCCCCCGGGTCCTTTTGTGTTTCCCGTCCGTTGTTACAGACAGATGACATAGACGGAAGACACGGACATCACGCATGACGGCTACAGCCACGGCTACGGCCGCGGGCCTCAGGGCGAGGGAACCGCGGTCGGCGCCACGCGGGAAACCGCGCTGAACAGCAGTGACCAGCAGTGCCGCATACGTCCTCGCAGGGACCGAGGAGGAACCGACGTAATGGGCAAGCGAACCGTGTACGACAACAGTCCGGCCGAGGCAGGTGGGCGGCGATGAGTTCTCTGCTGCTCCTGACCAACGCGCTCCAGCCCTCGACGGAGGTGCTGCCGGCTCTTGGACTGCTGCTCCACAACGTGCGGGTGGCCCCCGCCGAAGGGCCCGCTCTTGTCGACACCCCAGGTGCCGATGTCATTCTGATCGACGGCCGACGCGACCTTCCGCAGGTGCGGTCGCTCTGCCAGCTGCTGCGGTCCACCGGACCGGGCTGCCCGCTGATCCTCGTCGTGACGGAGGGCGGTCTCGCCGCCGTCACCGCGGACTGGGGCATCGACGACGTACTGCTCGACACGGCCGGTCCGGCCGAGGTGGAGGCCCGGCTGCGGCTCGCGATGGGCCGTCAGCAGATCTCGACCGACGACTCCCCGATGGAGATCCGCAACGGTGATCTGTCGGTCGACGAGGCGACCTACAGCGCGAAGCTCAAGGGCCGGGTCCTCGACCTGACGTTCAAGGAGTTCGAGCTGCTCAAGTACCTCGCACAGCACCCCGGCCGGGTCTTCACCCGGGCCCAGCTGCTCCAAGAGGTCTGGGGCTACGACTACTTCGGCGGTACGCGGACGGTCGACGTCCACGTACGGCGGCTGCGCGCGAAGCTCGGCCCCGAGCACGAGTCGCTGATCGGGACCGTCCGCAACGTCGGCTACCGCTTCGTCACCCCGGACAAGAGCGAGCGCGGCGCGGAGAAGGCCGACCGGACGACCGAGGGAACGCGGGCGAACGCCGGCGCGCGACCGTCCCAGAACGGGTCCCGGAACGGGGCCTCCACCGGGTCCCACGCCGGGTCCCCCACCAGGTCTCACCATGGCTCCCACTCCGAGCCCCGGCACGAGAAGGCCGAGGACCCCGGGGACGACGACACGGCCGCCGGACTGGACGCGACACAAGAAAGTGCCGTGCGACCTGCCAAGCGGTAGGTCACCACGCGTAGACTCCGCGCGTGGCCAAGGTGACGCGGGACGATGTGGCACGACTGGCGGGTACGTCCACCGCTGTCGTCAGCTATGTCATCAACAACGGACCGAGGCCGGTCGCTCCGGCCACGCGTGAGCGGGTGGTCGCCGCGATCAAGGAGCTGGGCTACCGGCCCGACCGGGTCGCCCAGGCGATGGCCTCGCGGCGGACCGACCTCATAGGGGTCGTCGTGCCGGACGCGAGACAGCCCTTCTTCGCGGAGATGGCGCACGCGGTCGAACAGGCCGCGGCCGAGCGCGGGAAAATGGTGCTCGTAGGCAACTCCGACTACCGCAATGAGCGCGAGGTCCACTATCTGCGGGCCTTCCTGGGCATGCGGGTGTCGGGGCTGATCCTGGTCAGCCAGGGCCCGAGCGAGCGTGCGGCAGCCGAGATAGAGGCGTGGGACGCCCGGGTCGTACTGCTGCACGAGCGACCCGAGGGCATCGACGACGTGGCGGTCGTCACGGACGACATCGGCGGCGCCCAGCTCGCCACCCGTCATCTGCTGGAGCACGGCCATCCGTACGTGGCCTGCCTCGGCGGGGTCGAGTCCACCCCGGTCATCGGCGACCCGGTGACCGACCACGTCGAGGGCTGGCGCCGGGCGATGCTGGAGGCCGGCCGGCCGGTGGAGGGGCGCCTCTTCCGGGCGCTGTACAACCGGTACGACGCGTACCAGGTCGCGCTGGAACTGCTCTCGGGCCCCGACCGGCCGCCGGCGATCTTCTGCTCCACCGACGACCAGGCGATCGGTGTGCTGCGGGCCGCCCGCGAACTGCGGATCGACGTCCCCGGCGAACTGGCCGTGGCGGGCTTCGACGACGTCAAGGAAGCCGGACTCACCGACCCCCCGCTGACGACGGTCTCCTCCGACCGGCCGGCGATGGCGCGGGCGGCGGTGGATCTCGTACTGGACGACGGTCTGCGGGTGGCGGGGTCGCGACGGGAACGGGTGAAGCAGTTCCCGTCGGCCCTGATCGTGCGCCGCTCCTGCGGCTGCGGGTAGCAGCCCGAGTCCCGTCCGCTCGCCCGGCCGGCGGTCACTCGGGCGTGAACTCGTACCGCAGCTCGTACAGGTGGCCCGCCTTCGCCATCACTGTGGCCTCGATGGGCTGCTCGTCGTCGGTGTAGACCACCCTCAGGGTCCGCAGCACCGGCAGGTCGCCGGGCAACTGGAGTGCTTCGTACTGCTCGCGCGTAGGTATGCGGGCGGAGACGCGGTCGACGCTGAGCCGGGGCACGTAGCCCAGTCCGGCCAGGAGAGTGGGCGTTCCGCCCTTGATCCGACGGTGTTCCATCAGCGCGGTGCCGTCTGCGATGTCCAACGGGTAGTAGGCGTGCACCAGTTCCACCGGTTCGTCATCGAGTGTGAGCACTTGGTGGCGCAGCAGCGCCGTACCGCCGTCGGGCAGGCGCAGGGCCTCCGAGACATCAGCGGGCGGAGCGATCTCGGCGACGGCGAGGAGCTTGCTCCGGGCCCTGCCGCCACGCTTCGCGGTCTCGGCGAGCCAGCGGTACGGCTCACCAGCATTGGCCGGGGCCATGGACGAGGCGGGGCGCACGGTCAACTGCCGGTGTTCCCGTACGGTCACGGCGGCGCCCGCACGGCCGACGACCAGTCGCTCGTCCTTGAGAAGCCCCAGCGCCTTCTGCACCGTGGCGTTCGAGGCGCCGAATCTCTCCTTGAGCTGCACGGTGGACGGCAGGCTCGCACCGGGGGCGAGGTCCCCGGTCATGATCTCGTCGCGCAGATCGGCGGCGATCCGCTCATGAAGCGACCGGCGGTCGTACACGTTCTCCACCGCGTCCGTTCCGGGCCGGGGCACGGCCGTCATCCGATCCTCATCTCGTAGCGCAGCCGCTGCCGGTGTGCGGGCATGGTCATTTTGTCCAGCTGGATGGGCCGGTCCTCCATGTCGAGAGTGATCCGGGTCAGGCGAAGCACCGGCTCGCCCGGCTCGATACGTAGGGCTTCCCGCTCTTCCTCCGCGGGCATCCCGGCGGTCACATCCTCCCGGACGCGTACACCGACGTACCCCAGCTCGGCGAGGAGGGTGACGGCTCCGCCGGGGATCTTCGCTGTCCCGGCGAGACGCGTGCCGCGTGCGACGGAGGCGGGGTAGTACGTGTCGGTCAGCTCGCAGGGCAGGTCCTCCAGGAACATCACCCGCCTCCGCACAACGACCGGTTCGCCAACGGCGACCCCGAGCAGATCGGCCACCTCGTCCGACGCCGCCACCTCGTCCGCAGCGACGATCCGCTGCCCGCCCCGCCGCCCCCGCGCCGCCAACTCCGCGCCCCACGCGTCGGGTTGCCCCTCACCGCGTGGTGTCAGATACGGCATCGAGGTACTGACCCATTCGCCGACGCTCATGACGTCCTCCTGTGCTGCTGACACGGCCTCGACCTTGCTGCTCTACACGGTAAGTGAGCCTTCGCCACCCACAGCGCTCGCAACTTTGCTGCTTTTCGCGAATAGCGGTATGTTTCTGGGTATCGTACAGCCCAGGACCAGACGGAGACGCGTCGCGTCTTCGTCCGCGACGCGGCAAGCACCCCGGAGGGCGGCCAACGCCTTGAAGGAGCGTGGACAAATGAATGCACCTTCCGTTCATCGATTCGAGCTTCTCTTGACGGGCTTATCGCCCTCGACGACTCCCCACCTCGTTCGAACAAGCGAGACGCCATCCCTGGAGGTCTCCGGATGAGGCATCTCCAGGAACAGAACAATGACGCTGTGGTGCTGCGGTGGAATCGCCAACCGAGCTGCGTCGGTCAGGCGCGACTGGAGTTGCGTAAGACGCTGTCAGCGTGGGGGCTGTCGGCGCTGGAGGATGCGGCAGTCCTGGTGCTGTCGGAGCTTTTGACGAACGCGGTGCGTCACGCGCACGTCTCGCCAGGGCGCGAGATCGAGACGCGCTTTCTCCCGGTTCGCCTCCCGGCCCCTCATGGCCTGCGTATCGAGGTCCATGACGCGTCCCCCGCCCGTCCGGCCAGACGGGCGGGGGACGTGGACGCGTGCGACGGGCGCGGGCTCGTGATCGTGGACGCGCTGGCTGACGAGTGGGGCGTGGGTGATCGAGTCGGCGTCGGCAAAATGGTGTGGGCACAGTGGCGGTCCGCTGAGGCGGACGGCTGAGATCGGTATGACGCCTGAACGGAAGCACTGGTCAGTAGTGAGGGCAGACCCGTGTGCGGGGCGTCCGCGTCCCGGCCGGAATCAGCAGACGGAGTCGTCGGTCACGAGAAGCAGCCGTCCCTGACTCGCATGGCGCAGCGGCCTTTATATGGGGCATACGCGGTTTTGTTGCCCTTCTCAGGGCCTCCTCAGCCGGTTCTCATGTACGCCGCCGACAGTCGTAGCCATGACGGACTACTACCGCGGCAGCGGCGACGAAGGCAGCGAACAGCAGCACCCCGCCCAGGGTGTCCAGGGGCAGGGGTTCCAGGGCTCGGCGTTCCCGCCGCCGCCCTCGTACGGTCCCACCGTTCCGGCCGACGGCGCCGCCACCACGCACCGGCGCGCCAGGCGTCCGGTGGCGCTGCTCGCCGCCGTGGCGATCGCCGCCGCGGTCGTCGGCGGTGGTACGGCGGCGCTGGTCGGGAACTACACCGGCGGCGGCACCGACAGTGCCGGCACGTCGGTCAGCGGGACCACCGTCTCGCAGAGCAGCGCGGGGACGGTGGCCGGGGTCGCCCAGGCCGTGGCTCCCGCCATCGTCGAGATCAACGCGACCTCCACGAGCGGCGAGTCCACCGGCTCCGGCGTGATCATCACATCCGACGGCGAAATCGTCACGAACAACCATGTGATCTCCGGCGCCTCCTCGATAAAGGTCCAGCTCAGCACAGGGAAGACCTACACCGCCCAGGTCGTCGGCACCGACGCGGACAAGGACCTCGCGCTGATCAAGCTGGAGGGCGCGAGCGGCCTCAAGACGGCCACGCTCGGCAACTCCGACCAGGTGAAGGTCGGTGACCAGGTCGTGGCGATCGGCTCCCCCGAGGGTCTGACCGGCACCGTCACCAGCGGCATCATCTCGGCGCTCAACCGCGATGTCACCGTGGCCAAGGACGAGGACCAGGGTCAGCAGCTGCCGCAGCGGGGCGGGGGCAACTGGCCGTTCGAGTTCGGCGGGCAGCAGTTCAACGGGGACACCGGCTCCTCGAAGACCACGTACAAGGCGCTCCAGACGGACGCCTCCCTCAACCCGGGCAACTCGGGTGGCGCGCTGATCAATATGAACGGCGAGATCATCGGCATCAACTCCGCGATGTACGCGCCGAGTTCGGCGTCCGCATCCGGCAGCTCCGCCGCCGGCAGCGTGGGTCTGGGCTTCGCCATCCCGGTCAACACCGTCAAGTCGGACCTCTCCGCGCTGCGCTCCGGCGGCACCAGCTGATCCCCCGGGGGCGGCGGGACACCGTACGAGCCACCGGGCGCGCGCTGTCGTGGGGCGGGCGTGCGACGCTGGTGGTACGGGCCGCGCCCGGTCGGCACCGGCCGGGCGCCGGGTCGTGCGACCGTTGACCTTGCGCGACCGCTGGCCCCACCATGGCCCGACCGTTCCACCGAGCGTTCCACCCACCCTTCCACCGACCGTTCCACCGAGCCGACTGACGAGGTAGTAGCGACATGAGCGCCGCCGAAGGCGATCCTCAGCGGATCCTGATCGTCGACGACGAGCCCGCCGTACGCGAGGCCCTCCAGCGGAGCCTCGCCTTCGACGGATACGGGACCGAGGTCGCCGTCGACGGGGCCGACGCGCTCGGCAAGGCCGCGGCCTACGGTCCTGATCTGATCGTCCTCGACATCCAGATGCCCCGGATGGACGGCCTGACGGCGGCCCGCAGGCTCCGGGGAAGCGGCTCGAAGGTGCCGATCCTGATGCTGACGGCGCGCGACACGGTCGGTGACCGGGTCACGGGGCTGGACGCGGGCGCGGACGACTACCTGGTCAAACCCTTCGAGCTGGACGAACTGTTCGCCCGGATCCGCGCCCTGCTGCGACGCAGCTCGTACGCGGCGGCCTCGGCCGGCGATCAGCCCGACGACGATGTGCTGGCCTTCGCCGATCTGCGGATGGACCTGACGACGCGCGAAGTGACGCGCGGAACCCGGCGGGTTGAGCTGACCCGTACCGAATTCACCCTGCTGGAGATGTTCCTCTCGCACCCGAGGCAGGTGCTGACCCGGGAGCAGATCCTCAAGGCGGTGTGGGGCTTCGACTTCGAGCCGAGCTCCAACTCCCTGGATGTGTACGTGATGTATCTGCGCCGGAAGACGGAGAGCGGCGGTGAACCCCGGCTGGTCCACACGGTGCGGGGTGTGGGGTACGCGCTGCGCGCCGACGCGGGGAGCGGCGGGGCGGGCGCCGGCGGCGGGGCGGGCGCCAGCGGCGGGGCGGGCGCGGGCGCCGGGACGGGCGGGCCGGCGTGACCCGTCCGACGGGCCCGCTCCACCGGCTCCGTACACTGCCCCTCCGCTCCCGCCTCGCGCTGCTGGTCGCCACCGCGGTCGCCGTGGCGGTCGCGATCGCGGCGGTGGCCTGCTGGCTGCTGACGCGCACACAGTTGGAGAGCGAGCTGGACAACTCGCTCAGGAACACCAGCGCCGTACAGGCCGCGGTGCAGGACGCGCTCAACAACTGCGGCGCCCCCACCAACCCGGGGAACGGGACCGGCTTCGCCTACGTCCAGGTGGTCCTGAGCGACGGCACCCGCTGTGTGGCCTCGTTCTCCGAGCCTGTGAAGGTCCAGTCGCAGGACGTGGCGGTCGCCAACGGCACCCTGCGCGAGTCGCTCCACAACAGCGTCACCGACAGCGGTGCCAAGGTCCGCGTCTTCACCAAGGCCACCCCTTACCGGCCAGGCACCCAGGTCGCCGTGACCGTGTCGCGTCCCCTCGCCGAGATCGACGCCTCCCTGAACCGGCTCGCCCTGCTGCTCACCGCCGTCGCCGGGGTCGGCGTGATCGGCGCGGGCGCGGCCGGGCTCTGGGTCGCCAGGTCGGGGCTGCGGCCCGTCGACGGGCTGACCCGGGCCGTCGAGCATGTCGCGCGGACCGAGGATCTCGCCATCCGTATCCCCGTCGAGGGCGAGGACGAGATCGCCCGGCTGTCCCGCTCCTTCAACTCCATGACCGCCGCCCTCGCGTCCTCCCGGGACCGGCAGTCGCAGCTGATCGCGGACGCCGGGCACGAGCTGCGGACCCCGCTCACCTCACTCCGTACGAATATCGAGCTGCTCGCCCGCAGCGAGGAGACGGGCCGGGCGATCCCGCCCGACGACCGCAAGGCGCTCATGGCGTCCGTCAAGGCACAGATGACCGAGCTGGCCGCGCTCATCGGTGATCTCCAGGAGCTGTCGCGCCCGGACGCCACGGATCCCGGGCCGCTCCAGGTCGTCGCGTTGCACGACGTCGTGGAGAGCGCGTTGGAGCGGGCACGGCTGCGCGGGCCCGATCTGACCATCAGCGCGGAACTCAGCCCCTGGTACGTACGGGCCGAGCCGGCCGCCCTCGAACGGGCGCTGATCAACGTCCTCGACAACGCGGTGAAGTTCAGCCCGTCCGGCGGCTCGGTGGAGGTGTCGCTGAGCGCGAACGGCGAGCTGACCGTACGGGACCACGGCCCGGGAATCCCGGCCGACGAGCTGCCGCACGTCTTCGAACGGTTCTGGCGCTCGCCGTCGGCTCGCGCACTGCCGGGCTCCGGTCTGGGACTGTCGATCGTGGCGCGTACGGTCCAGCAGACGGGCGGCGAGATCGCGCTGCGCCAGGCGGTGGGGGGCGGGACGGTGGCGGCGATCCTGATTCCGGGGGCGCCGACACCGCCGCCGATGGCTCCCGGAACCGGCTCGGATCTCTGAGCGGCCGGTTCCGGGGGCCTCGCGCAGTTCTGCGCTGTTCTCTGTGCTGCTTTCTGCGCTGCTCTCCGTCAGCCGTTGTGGCGGATGAGCGACTCGACCAGTCCGGGCCTGGTGGCGGGGAAGTCCAGCGGTACGATCCCGAGCCCGCGCCAGCCGCTCGCCTCGGCCCCGTCGAGGAAGGTGTGGACCTGCGGGTTCAGCCGGTCGGAGTTCCAGCGGGGCGGCAGCAGGGCCGCCGTGCTGACGTAGTTGATGAACATCTTCCCAGGCTGCTGGACCGCCTTGCGGAAGTGTGCCTCGATCTTGGGGTACTTGGCGCCGGGCTCCGCCTGGTAGTCGTCCTGGATGTCGAAGAGGCCGGAGTCCCCGTACCGCACCCCGGGCAGTCCCCCGTTGTCGGCGAGCAGGACGACACGTCCGCGCGCCTCACCGAGCGTCGGGAGGTTGCCGTCGAGCCGGAAGAGGGAGCGCCAGCCCTTGCCGTCGAGATAGGTGTCGAAGATCCGCCGGAACTCCGCGTCGCTCTCCCCGGAGTACTCCTGCTTGACGCGCATCAGGACGGTCTCGGAGGGGTTGGCCCGGAGGAAGTCCCGGCAGGCGTTCAGGACGTCGTCGAAGTTCAGGTTCTGGTAGAAGGCGGCGTGGTGGATCGTGAACGCGTTCTCGAACGCCCGGCAGCGGACATCGAGGAACCGGACGCCGCTGGTCAACTGCTGGGCGATGGTGGTGTCCTGGCAGGCCACCCAGAGGCCGCCGGAGCGCGCGCCGGAGTTGTGCGTGCCGGGTATGGTCAGCCGCTGTACGGGGGTGGAGTCGGCGAAGCCGCCCATCCAGTCGTACGTGGCGAGCGCGCGCGGCGGCGCGGCCACGGCCGGGGCCGCGCCGATCAGGGCGGCGGCGGAAACAGCGAACGCGCCGGCCAAGAAGCCCCGGCGCGTGCCGCTCCGCGTGCCGGTCCGCGTACCGATCTGTGTACTGGTCTGTGTACTGGTCCGGGTACCGATATGCGGGCTCATACGCGGGCTCATAAGAGGGTGCCTCCGTCAAAGTGGGGGGTCAGCCCTCGGATTATGACCGGTACACGACATGCAAGGAACAGCGCATGGGTGGACGACTAAGGTTGATCATCGTTTGATCGGCGGTCGCAGGAGGGGCGTCAATGTCCGAGGAAGAGGCACTCACCGGGGCGGGCAGCGGAGGAGCCCGCCGAATGCGGGAGGATGTCTTGACGCCCGGGACGGGCCTGCGGGTCTACCCCGAACCCAAGGACGTCTTCGTCGCCGAACAGGTCGATCTGGCCCGGCATGTGCACCCCTTGATCTCGATCGATCTGGCACAGGTCGACCCGGCCTGGCACGGGTGGATCCATCTGGTCAGCCCCCTGGAACCGGCGGAGGGCTATCTCGGCGACCACACCCGGGACTTCCACTCCGCGTTGCAGACGCCCAACTGGCTCGGGTTCGCGCTGGAGGACGACCGGTACCGGTTGCTCGGCGACGTACGGTACTTCGCACGGGCGACCACCCCCGAGGAGGTGCCCGAGCCCTGGCCGGGGTTCCGCGCCGCACTGGACGAGCACTGCGAGAGCCAGGAGCGCAGCTACCGGACACACCGGGACGCGTTCCGACGGGACGGTCGGCTGTTCATGCGCGACGACGACGGCGCTCCGGTGTACGGGGCGACCGACGGGGTGGCACTGCTCGACCAGCTCGGCGGCCATGCGGACCAGGGCAACTGGGCCGATCCCGACCTGTTCCGGCTGGAGTTCGACGAGGACCGCGCATGGCCGGTGAGCCCGGCCGGAAACCCGTTCGCGTTCGTGGCGGCGGTGCCGGGCTGGCACTACCGGCGCAGCGGCGCCGACTGGATTCTGCTGTTCTTCGAGCCTGTTGAGCGACTGGCGCTGCTGACGTTCGACTGGAGCTGAGGGGGGTGAGGGGGGCGGGGGTGGGGTGTGTGGGTGCGGGTTCGTGCCGAGGGGTAGTCGGGGTGGGCCGGGGGGTGTGGTGGCGGGTGGGGGCCGCCCCTGGGTTTGAGTTTCGCGGTTGCGGGTCGGGCGTCAAGGGCGCTCCTTCGTCGCGTCGGCTGCGCCGATTCCGCTTCGCTCCACCCTTGACCCCCAACCCTCCACCGCAAGTGCTGCTTTGAGGGGGGCGGCCCGGGGGGAGGGTCCCCGGGGAAGCTCCCATGTGCTGGGGGCCGGATCCCGGCCTGCGGGCCGGTGGGCCCTGCGGGGCTGCGCGGGAGTGGAGTGGGGCGGCCCGGCACCGGCTCAGCGAGCTGATGCGAGTGGGTGGTGGGGACTCATGCCCCGCTGGTGACAGTCCGTTGACGGGTGCACCTGTCAGCAGGGGCGGACGGACTCGCCACCTGCCCTCAATGTCCCACTTTGGAAGGGGCTTTGGGGAGTGCTCCGGCGGGTCATGCGTCCTGGGTTCGGTTAACCGGGCCCCACGACGCATGCCCCCTCCGACAGGCCCACTCAGTGCCTCACCAGTCACACCCGCCCCATTCCCCACGGTCCGGAGCCGGGAAGTGGCCGGGGCTCATGCCCCGCCGTCCGGGGGTGTGGGTGATGGGATGGGTGTGACTCATGGGACGACAGTGGGCCGGTCAGGGGTGGCGATGTGCCGTGGAGGCGACTTAACCGAACCCAGGACACATGACCTGCCCGGGGCCCTGGAATGGCCCGCCAAACTGGGGCATAGGGGGCGGGTGGCGGGTCCGTCCGCCCCAGGGCACAGGTGTCACCCGACAACGGGCCCGCACAGCGGGGCATGCGTCCCGACCACTCCCCGACCGTCAGTCGCTTTGCCGGGGCCGGGCCGCCCCACTCCACTCCTGCGCAGCCCCGCAGGGCCCACCGACCTGCGGTCGGCAACCAGCCCCCGGAACAACGCAGCCCCTCCGGGGACCCCTCCCCCCGGGCCGCCCCCCTCAAAGCTGCACTTGCGGTGGAGGGTTGGGAGTCAAGGGTGGAGCGCAGCGCAATCGGCGCAGCCGACGCGACGAAGGAGCGCCCTTGACCCCCGACCCGCAACCGCGAAACTGAAACCTAGGGGCGGCCCCCACCCGCCATCAAACGCACCGGGTGCCCCCGACTACCCCTCGGCACGAACCCGCACCCACACACCCCACCCCCACCCCCACCACCCGCCCAGTCAGCCGCCACAGACATCGCACGGATCGCTTCCCGCCCTGGTGATTTTGTTGCCGTCCTCGTCCGTCTCCCAGATATCGGCACGAGATCCGTTACACCCTGGGGTCGGGCAGGAAATGTTTTCTCGAAGCTGCCCCATTGGCGAACCCTTCCGCTTCTCGACTGCCAGAGCCGCATCCGTGGCACGGAATCCGGGTCACCTCGGTCAGCCCTGCCTGAGGTGAGTAGTGGTACAGGTCCCGGACCTGTCCACGGCAATCGGGCTTTTCACAGTCCGCTGTTGCCCATCGAACTCCGCGCCCCGCACTGTCCAGCGTGGAGGCATTGCAGAACAAGCAGGGGAACGGATTCAATCCGTCCTCATTGACCACATAGGCGATCGCCTCGTGGTTCTGGCAGTCTGGGCAAATCCAGGCCATAGCGGCTCCCCTATTGGTCAGGGGTTGGATTATGTCCCGTGCGTGCCACCACTGATCGGCGCTTCAGCACCGGTTCACTCGTGTGTGTGATCCCCGGACGAGCGAGGCCGCCAGGGTGGCACACCCGGCGCATCCACCGTATTTACAGGAACGGTCGGATCGGCGAGAGCGCGCGGCTTGTCGCGTCCCCGCCAGAGCGTAGACATCCGGGGCAGTTGACGGCCCGGAGCCATTGGCTCCAATACTCGTCACCAGCCGGGGTTTCACCGCAATCTGCTTTACCGTCCTTCACCCCGGCTCGGGTTGGGAATCCGCCACGTACGCGATGTACCGTCATGACGTCATCGCCCAACGTGCCCGCCATCCACTCGCCGGTCATGCCGGTCATTCCGAATCTCCACTCTTCCTGGACGGCGGGCATTCGAAGTTCCGCGCGAAGAAGGCGGAATCGTCCAGTCTGGCCAACTGGTCCTTGATCGCCCGTTCCTCCAACCGCCGCAACTGGGCTGCCTTCGACACCAATTCCGCGAGGACGGCCCGCCGGTACCGCGCGACCGCGCGTCGCCGCCTGACCAGCCGCGCGTAGTCCCACAGATCGTGGAAGACGGTCACCACCAACACCCCCCACTCGCCGGCCATCCGAACGGTTCGCCCACCACTCCGGGTGCGCGACGGCGTCCAACTGCCCTCGTGGCCGCCCCGCGTCCACCGGTGCCGCTTGGTTTCACCATGATCGTCACTCCTCCATTCCCTTCTCGCTCTAGGCAACGTGACGACTACTCACAGCGCTACTGTGGTGACAGCGACAGGACTTAAGACCTTTAAGGGCTATCCGCGCGGGGAGTTGGGGCCAGTGAAGACACCGGAGCCGAACACAGCACTTGAGCGGCTCTACCGCGAAAGCGGGTGGACCCTGCGCCAGCTCGCCCAAGAGGTCAACCGCATCGGGACCGAGCGAGGAACGCCGCTCAAGTACCGGGAACCCTCAGTGCACCAATGGCTGAAGGGGCACATGCCCAAGGAGGGCGCCCGATCGCTCGTCCTTGAGGCATTCGCCCGGAGACTGCTCCGTCCGATCACGCACGCCGAGGCGGGCTTCCCCACTCCCTCGGAAGGATCGAACGCCCATCCGGGTACGGTGGAAGGGCTGATTGACCTGGGGAGGCAGGATATGGACCCGTCCCGCCGCAGCGTCGTGGGCGCGGCATTGTTCTCCGTCGCTCTTACCGTTCCCAACTGGCCGGACGTTCTTGGGCGGATGGAAGCCGCCCAGACCGGAAAGACCCAGCGCATAGGGATGGCCGAAGTCGAGATGGTCATCGCCATGACCGAGCGCGTTTCGGAACTGGACGACCAATTCGGGGGACGGCATGCCCGGCCCATGGCAGCCGCGTTCCTGGTGAACACGGTCGCCCCGTATCTACGGGCGGACGCTCCAGGGCCCGTCCGCAAAGCGATGATGTCGGCCGCTTCCGATCTCTGCTACCTCACCGGATACATGGCGGTCGACGAGGGGGTTCACGGTCTGGCCCAGAAGTATTATCTGAAAGCTCTGGAGTTGGCCGGGGCATCCGAGGACCATCTGACCTATTGCACCACGCTCCGCGGAATGAGCGTTCAAGCTGTTGACCTCGGACACGGAAAAGCCGCGATGCGGCTCGCGGACGCCGCCGCCGCGGCCTCCCCGCAGGCCGGTCCCCGAATGCGGGCCTTTCTCGCCGGGCAGCAGGCTCATGCGTCGGCACAGATCGGTGACCGCTCGAACGCCCTCTTATATCTCCGAGAGGCCGAAGTGGCCATGGACAAAGCGGAATCCCAGCGAAGAACTTTCGGTTCCTATGATCCGGCGGCCTTGAATTACCACACCAGCCAAGTTCGATACGAGCTCGGTGACGTTGCGGGCGCGGTAGAAGCGATGCAGCAGGCCGACAGATTGCGATCCAGCATCTATCGGCGCACCCGCGTCCACAGGCGCGCCATCATCGCCGAACGCCAGTTGGCCATCGGACACTTGGAGGCAGCGTGCGCCACCTGGAACACCGCGCTGGACGACTACCCGCTCGTTCGGTCGGGCAGAGTGGACCAGCGCATGCGCACCATGCTGCGACTCGTCACACCCCACCTCAAGAATCACGCGGCGCGTGACCTCTACGAGCGAGCACGCCTGGTCACCCCCGCGCTCGCCCGGCACGCCAAAGGGCGGTGAGCCCCTGGCCCACCGCCCCTCGGTGTTACGCGACTTCCGCTACCACTACCGCTACTTCAGGATCGTGATCCTGTCCGCAGCCGGCGGGGCCAGCGGCGCCTGCGCCGTGGAGTTCGCCGCCAGGTAGGCGTTGAAGAGGTCCAGGTCCGACGGACCGACCAGCTTGTTCTTGCCCTGGCCCAGGACCGCGAAGCCGTCGCCGCCGCCGCCGAGGAACTCGTTCATCGCGACGCGGTAGGTCTTCGCCGGGTCGATCGCAGCGCCGTTCAGCTTCACCGAGTCCGTGACGACCCGGGCCGCGCCCGTCTTGGTCATGTCCAGGGTGTAGGTGAAGCCCTTCGAGACCTGAAGGATCTTCGGGAACGCCTCGTTCGAGCCACTGACCTGCTGCTGGAGCGCCGTGATCAGCTGGGCGCCGGTCAGGTCCACCACGTTCATCATGTTGGTGAACGGCTGCACCGTGAAGGCCTCGCCGTAGGTCACCACGCCGTCGCCCTCGCTGCCCGACGCCTTGTAGACCAGGTCCGCCCTGATCCCGCCCGGGTTCATGAAGGCGATCTGCGCGCCGCCCTTGTCCGCCGGCGCCATGCCCGCGAGCTGCGCGTCCGCGATCACGTCACCGAGCGGCGACTCCGGGGTCGTCGCACCGCGGCCGTTGATGTCCGCGGAGATGAAGCCCTGGGGGGCGTTGGCGATCGGCGCGGCCAGCTTGTTCCAGCGCGCGATCAGGTCGGTCATGTCCTTGGCCTTGGGCTGGTCACGGGTGACGACGTGGTTCGCCGACTTCACGCTCGTCCGCACGATGTCGTTCGTACGGAGGTCGTAGGTGAGCGTGGTGTCCGTGTAGAGCTTGCCGAACGAGGAGGCGGACGTGACCAGTCGCGGATTGCCGGACGGGTCCGGGATCGTGCACGCGTACGCCTGGTGCGTGTGGCCCGTCACCAGCGCGTCGACACTCGGCGAGATGCCCTTGGCGATGTCGACGATCGGCCCGGAGATGCCGTCACCGGCGCCCGGGCTGTCGCAGTCGTAGTTGTACGCGGTGGACGCGGGCGCCCCGCCCTCGTGGATCAGCGCGACGATCGACTTGACGCCCTGGCGCTCCAGCTCCTTGGCGTACTTGTTGACCGTCTCGATCTCGTCGTGGAACTTGAGTCCCTTGACGCCCTCGGCGGTCACGATGTTCGGCGTGCCCTCCAGGGTCACTCCGATGAAGCCGACCTTGACGCCGTTCTTCTTCCAGACCGTGTACGGCTTGAGGATCGGCTTGCCGGTCTTCTCCGACGTCACATTGGCGGCGAGGTACGGGAAGTCGGCGCCATTGAACTTCTTCCCCTTCTCGTAGCAGCCCTCCGTCGGGTGGCAGCCGCCGTTCTGGAGACGCGCCAGCTCGACGGCGCCCTCGTCGAACTCGTGGTTGCCGACGGTCGTCACATCGAGGTCGATCTTGTTGAGCGCCTCGATGGTGGGCTCATCGTGGAAGAGGCCGGACAGCAGCGGGCTCGCGCCCACCATGTCGCCGCCCGCCGCGGTGATGGAGTACGCGTTGCCCTTGCGGGCGTTGCGCAGCGAGGTCGCGAGGTACTCGACACCACCGGCGGGGATCGCCTTGGTCGTACCGTCGGCCTGCTTCTCGGTGACGGTCCCGGCGGAGCCCGCGGGCGCCTCCAGGTTGCCGTGCAGGTCGTTGAAGGACAGCAGCTGTACGTCAACGGTCTTCGGCTTGTGGTTGCCGTGGCCGTGGCCGTTGCCCTTGTCCTGGCCGGCCATCGCCGGCAACGCGGCGACGAGCGCGCCAACGGTGGCGAGGCCCGCGGCGGTGGCAAGTATCCGCCTCGCCTTGCGCTTCTTGTGCGGTCTCGGTGACATCGGTCCCCTTGTGAATCGTGCTGTGAGCTGTACGCGCTGCGCGCGCCGGGTTCTTCAAGATCGCACGTCTCTTGAGAATCATGAAAAGTCAGATTCTGATAAGGACGGCGAGCGGCAGCCTAGAGTCAACGCGCGTAGCATCACAGGGGGTGCTGGGTTACAAGCTGGTTGCCTTTGCGGGTGCGGCAGCTGTCGCGACCGGGTCCATACCACGTCCCGGCCGGGGGGCCATACCGCCTCCCGCCGCGCCCCGGCCGTACCCTCGACCCATGACTGACGCAGTAGCCCGCGAGCCCGGCCGGCAGATCCAGACCCTCGACGCGCTCACCCCCGAGCAGGCCGAAGACGTACTCGCCCTGCTGGCGGAGGCCGCCGACTCGGACGGAGTGCAGGCCGTCTCCGAGCAGGGCCGGCTCCAGTTGCGCGGCGGACACCGCGAGGGTGTACGGCACTTCCTGCTCACCGTCGACGGTGCACTCGTCGGCTACGGACAGCTGGAGGACACCGACCCCATCGAGGCGCCGGCCGCCGAGCTGGTCGTACGCCCCGGGCTCCGCGGCCGCGGCCACGGCCGGGCGCTGGGCGCCGCGCTGCTGGGCGCGTCCGGGAAGCGGCTACGGGTCTGGGCGCACGGCGGCAGGTCGGCCGCCCGGCATCTGGCCCAGGTGCTCGGGCTGACCCTCTTCCGTGAACTGCGCCAGCTGCGGCGGCCACTGGTCCCGCCCGCGATCCCCGAGCCGGTGCTGCCCGCCGGGGTCACCGTCCGTACGTTCGTCCCCGGCCAGGACGACGCGGCGTGGCTCGCGGTCAACGCCGCCGCCTTCGCCCACCACCCCGAGCAGGGCGCGCTCGTCCAGCGGGATCTGGACGACCGTATCGCCGAGCCGTGGTTCGACCCGAAGGGCTTCTTCCTGGCCGAGCGCGAGGGCGAGCTGATCGGTTTCCACTGGACCAAGGTGCACGCCGAGGAGCAGCTCGGCGAGGTGTACGTCCTCGGCATCAGGCAGGACGCGCAGGGCGGCGGCCTCGGCAAGGCGCTCACCGCGATCGGGCTGCGTCATCTGGCGGCGCAGGGGCTGCCGACGGCGATGCTCTACGTGGACGCCGACAACACGGCGGCGCTGACGGTGTACGAGCGGCTCGGCTTCAGCACGCACGAGGTGGACCTGATGTACCGCACGGAGTCCTGACCCCACGGAGTCCTGACCCCACCGAGTCCCGCACCTACGGACAAGGGGAGTCGAGGGGCGGCGTCCTTGACGCCGCCCCTCTCTTACGAGACCCTTTCACTACTTCCCTAGTGAAAGGGTGGTTGCGGATGATCGAATACCGCATCGACCGGCGCAGCGGGGTGGCCACCTACCTCCAGATCGTCCAGCAGACGAAACAGGCCCTGCGCCTGGGCCTGCTGGAGCCCGGGGACAAGCTGCCCACCGCGCGTGAGGTGGTGGCGGCCACCGCCATCAACCCCAACACCGTGCTCAAGGCGTACCGCGAGCTGGAGCGCGAAGGACTGGCGGAAGGGCGGCGCGGGCTCGGCACGTTCGTACGGGGCACCCTCGGCCGGGGCTCCGCCGAAGGTCCCCTGCGGGCCGACTTGGCCGCCTGGGCGGACCGGGCCCGCGCCGAAGGACTGGACAAGGACGACGTGACCGCGCTCTTCACCTCCGTGGTCGACGAGCGCTTCGAAGAGCGCCTCGAAGAACACTCCACACACGGCGAACGCATCACACGCACCGAACGCACCACACGCACCGAACGCACCAAGGGGGACGACACATGACTGGCGCGGCGATCGAGGCCACCGGCCTCGGTAAACGCTTCGCGGGAGTGGGGCGGCGCGAGCGCTGGGCGCTGCGCGGCTGCTCCTTCCGGATACCCGCCGGGCGCGTCTGCGCCCTCGTCGGCCCCAACGGCGCCGGCAAATCGACCTTGCTCGCCCACGCGGCCGGACTGCTCGCTCCCACCGAAGGGTCGCTACGCGTCCTGGGTTCGGCGCCTGCCGACGCCCGCGGGCGCCTCGCCTATGTCGCCCAGGACAAGCCGCTGTACCCGCAGTTGACCGTCGGTGAGACGCTGCGCATGGGCCGCGAGTTGAACCCGGAGCGCTGGGACATGGCGGCGGCCGAGCGGATCATCGAGGGCACCGGCCCCAGCAGCGCGCTCGATCACGGGCAGCGGGTCCGTTCGCTCTCCGGCGGCCAGCGCACCCGGGTCGCGCTCGCCCTCGCGCTCGGCAAGCGGCCCGAACTGCTGCTGCTGGACGAGCCGATGGCGGATCTCGACCCGCTGGCGCGCCATCAGCTGATGGGCGCCCTGCTGGCCGACGCGGAGGAACACGGCACCACGGTCCTGATCTCCTCGCACATCATCACGGAACTGGCCGACGCCTGCGACTATCTGCTGCTCGTGGACGGCGGCCGGGTCCGGCTCGGGGGCGAGGTGGAGGACATCCTCGTCGGGCACCGTCTGGTGACCGGCGCGGCACGGGATCTGGGCGACCTGGCGCCGCACACCGTCGTCGAGTCCCGTACGACGGGGCGCGGAGGGACCGCGCTGATCCGGCCGGCAGGACCGCTGGACAGTAACTGGCAGACGGCCGAACCCTCCCTGGAGGAACTGTTGTTGGCACATCTGCGCTCCCCGGACGCCCCCGTCCTGCTCACCCCGAGCGCCGGACCGCCGCACGGCGACGGCGACGGAACCGGCGATCACGACCGTACGGCGGTGGCGGCATGAGTACCCCGACCCTGCGCGGCCCGGTCTGGGTCGCCGTGCACCAGCACCGCCGGGTGCTCTGGGCGGGGACCGCGCTCCTCGCGCTGACCGCTCTGATCCTGCTCTACCAGCGGTACACCGCGACGAGTTCGGTGAGCGACTTCGCCGGCTCGGGCTGTTCCGTCCAGGTCACCACGGTCGCCTGCGGAGACACCGTCCGGGGCTTCCTCGACGCCCAGTACGCGTTCCACCAGTGGCTCAACTACACAGGCGTCGTGCTGTTCGCGCTTCCCGGCGTCGTCGGCGCCTTCGTGGCGGGGCCGGTGATCGGCAGGGAGTTGGAGTCCGGGACGTACAAGCTCGCCTGGACCCAGTCCGTCTCCCCCGCCCGCTGGCTCCTGTCGAAGCTCGCCGCTCCCGTCCTGTGGACGGTCGTCGGTGGCACGGCGCTGGTGATCCTGTACCGCTGGTCCAGGTTCCAGGGTCCCGAGGGCGTGTACTACGTCTTCTGGTACGACAGGCTCGGCTTCGCCGGGCTCGGCCCGCTGCCCGTCGCGTACGGCCTTCTCGGTATCGCGCTCGGCGCGCTCGCCGGGCTGGTGGCGCGCCGTACGGTCCTGGCGATGTCCGTCACCGCGCTCGCCGTGGGAGGGGCCATGCTCGCCATGATCACGTGGGTGCGCCCGTATCTGTGGCCCAGCGAGACCGTCACGGGCGACGGGGGCCTTCCCGACCTGGCCTGGACGCTCCAGGACGGCGTCATCCTGGCCTCGGGCGAACGGATGACCCGTGAGGAGTGCGCGGCGGGGGACTGGGCGTCGTCGCCGTGCCTGAACCTCCACGAAGGAGGCCGACACTTCACCGACTACCATCCCGCGTCCCATTTCTGGCCCCTCCAGCTCATGGAGACCGGGATCGTCCTGGCGCTGGCCGCCGTGGTGGTCTTCGCGGCCTTCCGGGTGCTGCGCCGCAGCCACGCCTGACACGGGGGCCGGGATCGGGGCGCCGGGTTTCCGGATCGGCGCCCGGTTTCGGCATCGGGCGCCGGTTTCGGCATCGGGCGCCGAATTCCGGATCGGGCGCCGGTTTCGGCCCCCACCCGGTGCCGCCGTCTCACCCATGGCTACGGTGGGGCTCCCCAGAAGCCGCACACGGCCCCGGGGAGCCCCGTCCCGCTTCCCTCCACGTCATGTCGCCGTTACCAGCCATTCAGACGCTCTTGCGACCCTCACTGAATGCAGCCCGCTGTGCCCCCCACGCCGAACGGCAGGACCAACGGCAGGATCCACCTCGCCCCTGCCCTCTCCGACGCGCCCGTCGCGCCCCCGGCGCGGAACAATAGGGACATGAGCCAGCAGCCCGCCGAGGTACCGGTCCAGCACCCCCAGCCGTCCGTCGGCTTCATAGCCGCCCACCGGCCCCACACCGTGGCCGCGACCAGCTCCGACCTCGAACCGGATCTTGACGCCGATCTGGACGACTACGAGGAGGAGAGCGGCCCGGAAGGCACGGATCTGCCCCAGGGCAGGTTCCTCGACCGCGAGCGCAGCTGGCTCGCGTTCAACGAGCGAGTCCTGGAACTGGCGGAGGACCCCACCACGCCGCTCCTCGAACGGACCAACTTCCTCGCCATCTTCGCGTCCAATCTCGACGAGTTCTTCATGGTGAGGGTGGCCGGTCTGAAGCGGCGCATCGCGACCGGTGTCGCCACCCGCTCCGCCTCCGGTCTCCAGCCGCGCGAGGTGCTCGATCTGATCTGGACCCGCTCGCGCGAGCTCATGGCCCGGCACGCCGCCTGCTACCAGCAGGATGTCGCCCCGGCCCTGGCCGACGAGGGCATACACATCATCCGCTGGCCTGAGCTGACCGAGAAGGAGCAGGCGCGGCTCGTCTCGCTCTTCCGCCAGCAGATCTTCCCGGTCCTCACGCCCCTCGCCGTGGACCCGGCGCACCCCTTCCCGTACATCTCGGGTCTCTCCCTCAACCTGGCCGTGACCGTACGTAACCCGGTGAGCGGTCACCGTCACTTCGCGCGGGTCAAGGTGCCCCCGCTGCTCTCCCGCTTCCTGGAGGCGTCGCCCTCGCGGTACGTACCGCTGGAGGACGTGATCGCCGCCCAGCTGGAAGAGCTGTTCCCCGGCATGGAGGTGCTGGCGCACCACATGTTCCGGGTCACGCGCAACGAGGACCTGGAGGTGGAGGAGGACGACGCGGAGAACCTCCTCAAGGCGCTGGAGAAGGAGCTCATGCGGCGCCGCTTCGGCCCGCCTGTCCGGCTGGAGGTCGAGGAGGACATCGCGCCCGAGGTCCTCGACCGGCTGGTCCGCGAGCTGAAGGTGACCGACGCGGAGGTCTATCCGCTGCCGGGGCCGCTGGATCTCACCGCGCTCTTCGGGATCTCGTCGCTGGACCGGCCCGAGCTGAAGTACCCGAAGTTCATAGCGGGCACGAACCGCCAGCTCGCCGAGGTGGAGTCCGCCTCCGCGCCCGACATCTTCGCGGCCCTGCGCAACCGCGATGTGCTGCTGCACCACCCGTACGACTCGTTCTCGACGTCCGTCCAGGCCTTCCTTGAGCAGGCCGCGGCCGACCCCGACGTCCTGGCCATCAAGCAGACGCTGTACCGGACGTCCGGCGACTCGCCGATCGTGGACGCGCTGATAGACGCCGCCGAGTCCGGCAAGCAGGTCCTCGTCCTCGTCGAGATCAAGGCCCGCTTCGACGAGCAGGCCAACATCAAGTGGGCGCGCAAGCTGGAGGAGGCCGGCTGCCATGTGGTCTACGGCCTGGTCGGGCTGAAGACGCACTGCAAGCTCTCGCTGGTGGTACGGCAGGAGGGCGAGTCCCTGCGCCGCTACAGCCATGTCGGCACCGGCAACTACCACCCGAAGACGGCGCGGCTGTACGAGGACCTCGGCCTGCTCACCGCGGACCCGCGCGTCGGCGCGGATCTGTCCGACCTGTTCAACCGGCTGTCCGGCTACTCGCGCCGGGAGACCTACCGGCGGCTGCTCGTCGCCCCGAAGTCCCTGCGCGACGGGCTCGTCTCCCGGATCAACAAGGAGATCGCGCACCACCGCGCCGGTCGCCCCGCCTCGGTCCGTATCAAGGTCAACTCGGTGGTCGACGAAGCGTTCATCGACGCCTGTTACCGGGCCTCCCAGGCCGGGGTGCCGGTGGACATCTGGGTCCGCGGGATCTGTGCGATACGTCCCGGCGTCGCCGGCCTCTCCGAGAACATCCGGGTCCACTCGATCCTCGGCCGCTTCCTGGAACACTCCCGGATCTTCGCCTTCGGCAACGGCGGGGAGCCGGAGGTCTGGATCGGCAGCGCCGACATGATGCACCGCAATCTCGACCGTCGTATCGAAGCCCTCGTCCGGATCACCGATCCGGCCCACCGCGCGTCGCTGACGCGGCTGGTGGAGACCGGGATGTCCGACACCACGTCCTCCTGGCATCTCGGCGCGGACGGCAACTGGACCCGGCATTCCACGGACGCGGAGGGCCAGCCACTGCGGAACGTTCAGGAAATGCTCATAGACGCCCGGAGGCGCCGGCGTGCAGCACCATGAAGTGGACACCGACCGGCTTACCGCGACCGGCCCAGGCGGGCTGACCGCGGGCGAGGTCCTGGCCGGCTATCTGCATTCCCACGCCGGCGACTTCCTGCGCGGCCTGCGGCTGTACGGGGAGAGCGGCGCGGACACGGCGGCGGCCGAGTCGGCCGCCCTGGCACTGCGGGGTGCGGCGCGCAGAATCGGGGGCGGTCTGCATACGTTCCGGCCGCTGCTGGACCCCGGCTGGGCCGACCAGCTCCGTACGGAACTCGGCTGGCTGTCCGGCACCCTGGCCCAGGAGTACGCCTGCACGGCCCGGCTGCACCGGCTGGTGGGGGCGCTGGCCAGGCTCTCCGGCGCGGCGCCGGTGCCCGTGGGCGCCCCGGCCGCTTCGCTCGGTTCCGTACCCGGCGCGCGGGCGGGGGCCGAGGCCGCCGGGCCGCCGCCCGGGACGCTCACCGTCGGCGCGTCCCGCGCGGGCGCGCTGCTGGAGCGTCAGCTGACCCTGGCCAGGACGCGCGCCCACTCGGCGGCGCTCCAGGCGCTCGGTTCGTCCCGCTTCCACGCGGTGGCGGACGCGGTGGCCGTGCTGGCCTCGGAAGTACCGCTGTCGTCGCTCGCCAGTGCCCCGGCCATCGAGGTGCTCGCCAGTCCCGGCGAGAGCACCGAGCGGCAGTTGCTGGACGCCGTCGCGGCCCTGCCGCTGGCGCGGGCCGCGCATCCGTACAACGCGGAGGCGCTGGTCCACGGACTCGCGACCGCGTCGGACGGCGAGGCACAGGACGCCCCCTGGCACCAGGTACGGCAGTTGCTGCGGCTGCACCGGTACGCCCAGGAGGTGTGGTGCCCCGGCGGCGCCCCCGATCCGGTGCTGCTGGGCGCGGGTCAGGCGCTGGACCGGCACCGGGACGCGGCCGAGGCGGCGGCGGCCGCGGCGAACGCGGCGCGTACCCCGCGGATCGCGCCGACGACGGCGTACGCCCTGGGCGTGCTGCACGCGGACCAGCGCCATGAGGTGGAGGCGGCGCGCTTCGCGTTCCAGCAGGTGTGGCAGAAGGCGGCGGTGGCGCGGTGACGGCGACGCCGGGTCCGGGTCCGGGTCCGACCCAGGGTCCCGAGGGACGGCCGGGGCCGGAGGGAATACCGGGGCCCGAGGGACGACAGGCGCCGCGGACGCGCGGGCAGGGAATTGTCCGCGCGGGCGGCTGCGTGCTCTGGCGTCGCTCCCCGTACGGGGACGGCGGTACCGAGATCTGCCTTGTGCACCGCCCCAAGTACGACGACTGGTCCCACCCCAAGGGCAAGCTCAAGCGGGCGGAGGACACGCTCGCCGGGGCCCTGCGCGAGGTCCTGGAGGAAACCGGCCACCACTGCGTGCCGGGAAGCCGCCTCGGCACCGTGCGCTATCTGGCGCAGGGACGCCCCAAAGAGGTCACCTACTGGGCGGCCGAGGCGACGGACGGGACGTTCGTCCCCAACGACGAGGTCGACCGCGTGGCGTGGCTGACCCCGTCGGCGGCCCGCGACCGGCTGACGCAGCCCCGCGACCGGCTGCTGGTGGACGCGCTCCTGAACGCGCTGCACGCGACGTAACGCCGCACCCGGCCCCGCATCTGATGCCGCGTCCGGCGGCGTCCACGCACCACTGGACGCGACATACCACAGGACGCGGCGCGCGTCGCACCAGGCGCACCAGCGCACTTGACGCGACGTCATCCCCCCTTCGTACCGCGTGCGCAGCGCCGGTAGACCCGGCCGGGTGACATCCGCCACCGCCAGAACCACACCGCCCCGCGAGGTTCACCTTCCGTTCACTTGTCCCCGTTGGCGGCTTCACCTGATCTGCCTAATTTCGGCCTTACACGGTGACGGTCACAGTGCCGCACCAGCCACCCCGACGCACGCCGCCGTACAAAGGCTCAGACCGGCGGCTCCTGGAAGGAAACACCCGAAGTGAAGCTTCAGCGCAAGAACGGGCTGCGCGCCACCGCGCTCGGTGCCCTCGCCGTCTCCGGCGCCCTGGTTCTCACGGCGTGCGGTTCGGACGACAACGCTCCCGAGGGCACCAGCACCAAGTCCTCCGCCGCCACCAGCGCGGTGTGCAAGGACGCCAAGGGCAAGCTGCTCGCGTCCGGCTCCAGCGCTCAGAAGAACGCCATGGACCTCTGGGTCAAGAACTACATGGCCACCTGCACCGGCGTAGAGGTCAACTACCAGTCCTCCTCCTCCGGCGAGGGCATCATCGCGTTCAACCAGGGCACGGTCGGCTTCGCCGGCTCCGACTCGGCGCTGAAGCCCGAGGAGGTCGCCGACTCGAAGAAGATCTGCACCGGCGGCCAGGGCATCAACCTGCCGATGGTCGGTGGACCGATCGCGATCGGTTACAAGCTGAAGGACGTGGACAACCTCGTCCTCGACGCCCCCACGCTCGCCAAGATCTTCGACAGCAAGATCAAGAACTGGGACGACGAGGCCATCAAGGCGCTCAACCCCGACGCCAAGCTCCCGAGCGAGCCGATCCAGGCCTTCCACCGCTCCGAGGACTCCGGCACCACGCAGAACCTGGGCAAGTACCTGGGCGCCGCGGCCCCGTCGGACTGGAAGTACGAGGCCGAGAAGAAGTGGCCCGCCCCCGGCGGCCAGTCGGCGTCCGGCTCCTCCGGTATCGCCAGCCAGGTGGCCACGGTCGAGGGATCCATCGGTTACTTCGAGCTCTCCTACGCCGCCTCGCAGAAGATCTCGACGGTCTCGGTCGACACGGGCGCCAGCGCCCCGGTCGCGGCCACCTCCGAGAACGCCTCCAAGGCCATCGCCGCCGCCAAGATCAAGGGCACCGGCAAGGACCTGGCCCTGGACCTCGACTACGCCACCAAGGCCGACGGTGCCTACCCGATCGTCCTCGTGACGTACGAGATCGCCTGCGACAAGGGCAACAAGCCCGACACCCTGGCCACGGTCAAGTCCTTCCTGACCTACACCGCCAGCGCCGACGGTCAGAAGCTGCTCACCGAGGCCGGCTACGCGCCGATCCCGGCCGAGATCAACGCCAAGGTCCGCGAGACGGTCGACTCCCTCTCGTAGTACCGACCGCTGTCCCACCCGTCGCCAGCCCGGCGGGTGAGCCGCTCAGCGGATGACGGCAGCCGGCCCGGACCAAACCTCCGGGCCGGCTTCCGTCCACCCCATCCGGTGCACCGCCGCCAGGGGAGCCATCACTCCCCCACACAGACCGGAAAGACCATGGCTTCCACCACATCGATAGACACCCCACCACCCCCGCGGTCCGCGCCGAAGCCGGCGAGCACCTCCACCGGACGTGCGGGCGACAAGATCTTCTCGGGCCTCTCCAAGGGCTCGGGCATTCTGCTGCTCGTCATCATGGCGTCGATCGCGGTCTTCCTGAGCTACCGCGCCGCCATCGCGATCTCGAAGGACGAGGGCAACTTCCTCACCACCTTCGACTGGAACGCCTCCGCGGACCCGCCGGTCTTCGGAATCGCCGTCCTCCTCGTCGGCACGATCGTCAGCTCCACCGTCGCGATGATCATCGCGGTCCCCATCGCCGTCGGTATCGCGCTGTTCATCTCGCACTACGCGCCGCGCCGACTGGCCGCGCCCATCGCGTACGTGGTGGACCTGCTGGCCGCGGTGCCGTCGATCATCTACGGCATCTGGGGCGCCATCGTCCTCGTGCCGTATCTCGGCGGCCTCAACGAGTGGCTCGACCAGTACTTCGCCTGGACGTACATCTTCGACCAGACCCAGCCCGGTGTGGCCCGCAATATGCTCACCGTCGGCATCCTGCTGGCGATCATGATCCTGCCGATCGTGACCAGCGTCAGCCGGGAGGTCTTCCTCCAGGTCCCGCGGATGAACGAGGAGGCGGCGCTCGCCCTGGGCGCCACCCGCTGGGAAGTCATCCGGCTCTCGGTGCTGCCCTTCGGACGCTCCGGTGTCATCTCCGCGGCGATGCTGGGACTCGGCCGCGCGCTCGGCGAGACGATGGCCGTCGCCACGGTCCTCTCGCCCAACTATCTGATCTCGCTCCATCTGCTCGACCCGGGCGGCGGCACGTTCGCCCAGAACATCGCGGCGAAGTTCGGTGAGGCCAACGCGTTCGGGCGAGACGCCCTGATCGCCTCCGGTCTCGTGCTCTTCGTCCTCACCCTGCTGGTGAACGGCGGGGCCCGGCTGATCATCGCGCGCCGCAAGGAATACTCGGGGGCCAACGCATGAGCCACGCAGCTGTACAGGACACCCAGACCCCCGTTCCGCCGTCGGGCGGGCAGCAGAGCCTCAGCCAGCGCAGCCTGCCCCGGTGGGCACCGGCCGGCTTCGCCCTCATCGGCATTCTCATCGGCGTGGGTATCGGCTCCGCCGCCGGTCTCGACAGCAAGGTCCAGTGGGGCCTGATCGCCGTCATCGCCTTCGTCGTCATCTCGTACGTCGTCACCACGGCGGTCGAGAACCAGCGCCAGGCCAAGGACCGCCTGGCCACCAGCATCGTCTGGGTGTGCTTCGTCCTCGCGGTCATCCCGCTGTTCTCGCTGCTGTGGACCACCATCAGCCGCGGGGTCGAGGTCCTCGACCCGTACTTCCTGACCCACTCCATGGCCGGTATCCCCAGCTCGCAGGTGGGCGGCGGGCTCTACCACGCGCTCGTCGGCACGCTCCAGCAGGTCGGTATCGCCACGTTGATCTCCACGCCGATCGGCCTGCTGACCGCCGTATACCTGGTCGAGTACGGCAAGGGCGCGCTGGCCAGGGCCGTGACGTTCTTCGTGGACGTCATGACCGGCATCCCGTCCATCGTCGCGGGTCTGTTCATCCTGTCGCTCATGCTGATGTTCGAGCTCGGACCGTCCGGTCTGATGGGCTCGCTCGCCCTGTCGATCCTGATGATCCCGGTCGTGGTGCGCTCCACCGAGGAGATGCTCAAGCTCGTACCGAACGAGCTGCGCGAGGCGTCACTCGCGCTCGGCGTACCGAAGTGGCGCACGATCCTCAAGGTGGTCCTGCCGACCGCGATCGGCGGTATCACCACCGGTGTGATGCTCGCGATCGCGCGTATCGCCGGTGAGACGGCGCCGATCCTGCTCCTCGTCTTCGGCAGCAACCTGATCAACACGAACCCCTTCTCGGATCCGCAGTCGTCGCTGCCGCTCTACATCTTCCAGCAGTACAAGGACGGTGAGGTGGCTTCGATCGACCGTGCCTGGGCCGCGGCCCTGGTGCTGATCGCGTTCGTCATGATCCTCAACCTGGTGGCGCGCGGTGTCGCACGCTGGAAGGCCCCGAAGACCGGCCGCTGAGGCCCGATATCCGGCTCCGCCGCACGGGGCCACGAAAGAAGCAGTGATTGACATGGCCAAGCGAATCGACGTCAGCGGTCTGACCGCCTACTACGGGTCCCACCGGGCCATCGACGACATCTCGATGACCGTGGAGCCCCGCTCCGTGACAGCCTTCATCGGCCCGTCCGGCTGCGGCAAGTCCACCTTCCTGCGCACCCTCAACCGGATGCACGAGGTCACCCCCGGCGGCCGCGTCGAGGGCAAGGTGCTGTTGGACGACGAGAACCTGTACGGACCGAATGTCGACCCGGTCGCGGTGCGCCGCACCGTCGGCATGGTCTTCCAGCGCCCGAACCCCTTCCCGACGATGTCGATCTTCGACAACGTCGCGGCCGGCCTGCGGCTGAACGGCAAGGTCCGCAAGAGCGAGCTGGCCGAGGTCGTGGAGAAGTCCCTCAAGGGCGCCAACCTCTGGAACGAGGTCAAGGACCGCCTGAACAAGCCCGGCTCCGGCCTCTCCGGCGGCCAGCAGCAGCGCCTGTGCATCGCCCGCGCGATCGCGGTCGAGCCGGACGTCCTGCTGATGGACGAGCCGTGCTCCGCCCTCGACCCGATCTCCACCCTCGCCATCGAGGACCTGATCGGTGAGCTGAAGGAGCGCTTCACGATCGTCATCGTGACGCACAACATGCAGCAGGCGGCGCGTGTCTCGGACCGTACGGCCTTCTTCAACCTGGCCGCCGTCGGCCAGCCCGGCAAGCTCATCGAGATAGACGAGACCGAGCGGATCTTCGCCAATCCGTCCGTGCAGGCGACGGAGGACTACATCTCCGGCCGCTTCGGATAGGCGCCAGCCGTCCTGCGGTGCTGCATGGCGGTGCCACCGCACGGCGAAGGGCCCGCCCCCTCTCCCAGGGGGGCGGGCCCGCTTTTCTTTGTCGACAGGCCGAGGTGGCACGGCGTGAGGCGTGAGGTACGAGAGGCGACCGTCAGCCGAAGGCCAGGTTCACGACCCAGCGGCATCCCCCGGGGACAACCCCCGGACCCCCGGCCACAAAAGACATCGCGCCCCTCAGCCGAAGGCCAGGTTCACGACCCAGAAGCTCACGGCGGCGACGAGGGCCGCCGCCGGC
This sequence comes from Streptomyces sp. NPDC094034, assembly GCF_040303865.1. Lineage (NCBI taxonomy): Bacteria > Bacillati > Actinomycetota > Actinomycetes > Kitasatosporales > Streptomycetaceae > Streptomyces > Streptomyces sp. NPDC094034. The sequence goes on from NZ_JBEOUD010000030.1 coordinate 99,983, forward strand.
ATAGTGATGAACCAGCCGAGAACGATGTTCTTGGCAACCCCCCAGCGGACCGCGTTTATCCGCTTCGTCGCCCCCGCGCCCATGATCGCCGAGGTGATGACATGTGTCGTGGAGATCGGCGCGTGGAACAGGAACGCCGAGCCGAACATGACCGACGCACCCGTCGTCTCCGCCGCGAACCCCTGCGGCGGGTCCAGCTCGATGATCTTCCGGCCGAGTGTCCGCATGATGCGCCAGCCGCCCGCGTACGTACCGAGGGACAGCATCAGCGCACAGGCGATCTTCACCCAGATCGGGATCGTGTCACCGGATTCCTCGACATCGGCGATGACCAGGGCCATCACCACGATCCCCATCGTCTTCTGCGCGTCCTGCAGACCGTGCCCGAGCGCCATACCCGCCGCCGAGACGGTCTGGGCTATGCGGAAGCCACGCTTGGCCTTGTGCGGGTTGGACCTGCGGAACATCCACATGATCGCGACCATCACCAGATATCCGGCCACCAGACCGACGATCGGGGAGACGAACATCGGAATGACGATCTTCTCCAGCACCCCGGACCAGATGACATCGGTCCCGCCGGCCAGCGCCGCGCCCACCAGTCCGCCGAACAGCGCGTGGGAGGACGAGGAGGGAAGCCCGAAGTACCAGGTGACCAGGTTCCAGACGATCGCGCCGACCAGCGCGGCGAAGAGGATGCTCATCCCCCGCGATCCGTGCGGTGTGGCGATCAGGCCCTCACTGACGGTCTTGGCGACCCCCTGGCCGAGAAACGCGCCGGCGAGGTTCATCACCGCGGCCATCGCCAGCGCCGCACGGGGGGTCAGTGCCCGCGTGGAGACCGAGGTGGCGATGGCGTTGGCGGAGTCGTGAAAGCCGTTGGTGTAGGTGAAACCGAGCGCGACACCGATGGTCACAATCAGCGCGAAGGTGTCCACGTGGTTCAGGACTCCTTGACCGCGATGGTCTCCACCGTGTTCGCGACGTGCTCGAACGCGTCGGCGGCCTCTTCGAGCACGTCGACGACCTGCTTGAGCTTGAGCACCTCCATCGCGTCGTACTTGCCGTTGAAGAGATGGGCCAGCAGCTTGCGGTGGATCTGGTCCGCCTGGTTCTCCAGCCGGTTGACCTCGATCCAGTACTCGGTGAGGTTGTTCATCGTCCGCAGATGCGGCATGGCCTCGGCGGTCAGCTCGGCCGCCCGGGCGAGCACCTCGATCTGCTGCTCGACGCCCTTGGGAAGCTCTTCGATGTTGTACAGGACGACGAGGTCGACGGCCTCCTCCATGAAGTCCATGATGTCGTCGAGCTGGGACGCGAGGCTGTAGATGTCCTCACGGTCGAAGGGTGTGATGAAGGAGGAGTTGAGCTGATGGAAGATCGCGTGAGTGGCGTCGTCGCCGGCGTGCTCCGCTGCCCTCATCCGCTCCGCGATCTCGGCCCTGGCGGAGGAATCCGCCCCGAGGAGTTCCATCAGGAGCTTGGAGCCCGTGACGATGTTGTCCGCGGACGCGGCGAACATGTCATAGAAGCTCGTCTCCCTGGGGGTCAGACGAAATCGCACCTGGGGTCCTCGGGTTACATGGGATTCGGTCAGGGGTGATGGTAGGCGCAACATCCGGCCACGGCTAACCCCGGCAAGTTCCCAGTGTCACCCATGGTGGCAGGGCCGGGACCACAGGCCCCTGCCCCAGAACCCAGAGACGGGTAACATATACCCAGGTAGGGTATACAGCCCTTTTCGGACAGCATCATCGGTATCAGCCGACAGCACAACGGGAGGACGCGATGACGACCACTGAGGCGGCCGGCGCGGCGATGAGCGAGGCGCCCTCCGCCGACGCGACGGGCCCCACGGACACGGTCACCACCGACCACGACCGCGGGGTGCACGGCTACCACAAGCAGAAGGACGAGCACCTCAAGCGGCTGCGCAGGATCGAGGGCCAGATCCGCGGCCTTCAGCGGCTTGTCGACGAGGACGTCTACTGCATCGACATACTGACCCAGGTCTCCGCCTCGACGAAGGCGCTCCAGTCCTTCGCGCTCCAGCTCCTCGAAGAGCATTTGCGCCACTGCGTGGCCGACGCCGCGGTCAAGGGCGGGGCGGAGATCGACGCGAAGGTGGAGGAAGCGACCAAGGCGATCGCGCGGCTGCTCCGCACCTGACGTACCTCGTGTACCTGACGTACCTCGTGTACCTCGCGTACCTGATGTACCGGCCGCACCTGTGACGTATCCGACACGCCATACGTACGTGATGTACGCGACGTGCGTGACGTCGACCACCCCTGAGACCGACCGGACCACCCCTGAGACCGACCGCCCCCGACGCCGACCATCCTTGACGCCGACCATCCGGCACCGGGGCCGCCCCACAGCCGGGGGGGGCGGCCCCGCCAAGTCACTCCCCGCAGGACTCTCTTCGCCGCGGCCCCCGTGACGCTCCTGGATGGCGCGGGGCGGCGGGCCGTTCGGCCCTCACGTTCAGCACCTCGTCGATACGGTCCGGGCTGAGCCGTTCCCCGTCCGCGGCCGACGCCGCGATCATCAACTCCCCGCACCATTCGATCTCGGCGAGGGCCACGTGGTCCTGGACGTTCGGCGTGCGCAACAGAGCCACGTGCATTCACCTCTTCCTGCCGGTGTCGACTTCCTAGCGTAGGGAGCGTGATACACACCGCGCATGGCACGTCTGGACCATTTCCGCCTTGGTCCTCTGTGGTTACGGCTTGATTTGATCTTGCCGAGCAGCCAAGAAGTCTTTGCGTTCCGCAAATCCGCGGGGGCGAGCGACTCAGCTCGGGCTCGGCTCAGGACTTGATCTCGCCGGCGAAGATGTCGTCGGGCGGCGGCAGCGTGACGGCGACCCGCTCCCCGAACGCGTACAGCAGGGTCGTCGAGGCGACCGCGACCGTACGCCCCTGGTTGACATAGCTGAACCGGTGTCTGACCTTGCGCAGCCGACCGGCCTCGTCCAAATACGCGTCGAACGGCACCGCGTCCTCGCCGAAGCCCTTCGCCGCCGCGCCCAGCGCCCCGCGCGCGTACGACGACGCCGCCTTCGCGGCCCGCCCGATATGAGTGACACCCTTGTAGTGCCATACGCGGATGCCGGCGAGATCCTGCTCACCGACAAAGGTCACATTCCCGGCGACACGCAGCAGTTCGGCGGCGGTCAGCGGGTCCGTCGCCCCGCCCGTGACCAGATTCCCGTCCTCCAGCGTGGCCGAGTCGACCCGTACCCACTTGTCCGGGGGCACCCCGGCCCCGCGATTCTTCATGTACAGCGCGCCGGGCGAGAGCAGTTCGGTGATCGGCCGGTGATCGCTCGCGCCCACGGGTTCCTTGGGCAGCACGACCCGGAGCCGCCCCATCCGCTTGCCGAAGTCATAGCCGCCCTCGCCGCGGATGGTCACGCGCGTCCCGCCCGCCGCCATCTCCATGGACGTACTGGCCTTCGAACTCCCCGACGCGAGCAGCGCGTCGGCCGCCCTTCGCACGGCCGCGGGGTCACTGCCCGGCCGCTCGTCGGCCACGGCTCCACCGCTCCCGGAACAGCCGGCGGTCGTGGCCACGACCCCCGCCATGGTCACGACGGCAAACGCCACGCCCCTGCGTCTGTGCTGCTGCACCACCATCGCCTGCCAACCCCCAACGCCTGACCGCCGCTTGTCCGAAGCCCACCCGTTCCGGATAACGACGCCCGGCGTTCCTCGTCACGCCGGTGCCGCTTCCGGGACACGGACGCCCCGGTACCGTGGAGATGTGTGCGAGCAAGACACCTCTGATCCCCCCACCGCCGCCTCATCTCCGGCCTCCCGCCAGGCCCCTTCCCCCTCCGCCCCGCCACCTCACGAGACCATGACCGTCGAGCGCGGCTCGTTCTGCACGGCGCGCTGCACCTGCGGCTGGTTCGGCCACGCCCGCAGATCGCGCGACCTCGCCCGTACCGACGCCGCCGCCCACGCCGCCGCGCAGTCCGCGAAGAGCTGAGGCGGAGGCGGATGGAACGGCGCGTACTGCTCACCGCGGCCGGCCTCCTGGTCGGCGCCGCCACGGCGACCGCGTGCTCCGGCGGCGGTACGGGCAGCGAGAACAGCGCCGGCGAGCACAGCACCAACGGAAAGAACGGCACGACCACCAGGGGCCCCACGGCAACTGCCCCGAGCCGCGCCCCGAGTTGGGACGCGCTGGCGAAGGGGCTCGCCGGGCAACTCGTACGGCCGGACGACTCCGCGTACGAGACGGCCCGGCAGCTCTACAACACCCGCTTCGACTCCCTCAGACCGGCGGCCATCGCCTACGCCGAGGGCGAGGACGACATCAAGGAGTGCCTCGCCTTCGCCAGGACACACGGCACGCCCGTCTCCATACGCGGCGGCGGCCACTCCTACGCGGGGTGGTCCAGCGGCAACGGCCGGCTCGTCATCGACGTGACCCGGCTGGACTCGCTGCGGGGCGCGGCCACGGACGGCACGGTCGGAGCCGGAGCCAGGCTCGCCGATGTCTACCGGGCCCTCGCGGCCGCGGGCCGTACGATCCCGGCCGGGTCCTGTCCCACCGTCGCCATCGGCGGACTCACCCTCGGCGGCGGACACGGAGTCACGGCCCGCGCCTACGGCCTCACCTGCGACAGTCTCACCTCCGCCACCCTCATCACGGCCGACGGCAAGCGGCTGACCGCCGACGCCGAGCGGCACTCGGATCTCTTCTGGGCGCTGCGCGGCGCGGGCAACGGCAATTTCGGGGTCGTCACCGAGCTGCGTTTCCGTACGCACCCGGCGCCCCCGGCCGTCGTCGCCTTCGCGAGCTGGCCGTGGTCGAAGGCGGACGCCCTGCTCGGCGCCTGGGAGCGGTGGGGTCCCGACCAGCCGGACGAGATCTGGTTCTCGCTCCATCTCAACGCCGGTCCGGGCGGTGTCGCCCCGACGCTGTCCCTCTCCGCCCTGTCACTGGGCGGCGAGGACGAACTGAAGAACGCGCTCGACCGGCTCGCCGACGGACCGGGTGGACCCGGCTCGGCGAGCTCCGTCTCGGTGCGGCGACGTGATTACGAGGAGGCGATGCTGATCTACGCGGGCTGTTCCGGCTTCACCGAGGAGCAGTGCCGGCTGCCCGGTACCACCCCCGGGCGCGGCGAACAGGGCGCGCTCCGGCGCGAGACCTACGCCGCCGCCTCCGACTTCTACGTCCGCCCGCTCTCGCCCGCGGGCCGGGGCGCCCTCATCTCCGCATCCGAGACGTTCACCCGGCTCCCGGCGTCCGGGGGCGGCAGCGGCTCCCTCACCCTCACCGCGCTCGGCGGCGCGGTCAACCGGGTGGACCCGCTCGCGACGGCCTTCGTCCACCGGGGCTCGCGGGTGCTGGCGCAGTACATAGCCGCCTGGGAGCCGGACACCGCCGGATCGGCCCAGCGCGCCTGGCTGAAAACCACCCATGGATCGATGCGCCGGCACGCCTCGGGCGCGGCGTACCAGAACTACTCCGACCCGGCGCTGCCCGACTGGCGCACGTCGTACTACGGCGCCGCCGCGGACCGGCTGGCCCGGTTGAAGAGGCGGTACGACCCGGACCGCCTGTTCGACTTCCCGCAGGCGCTGTGAGTCCCTGGTCTGAGCCCTCTGTCCGAGTCCTCTGTCCGAGCCCTCTGTCCGGGCCCTTGGCGTGAGTCCTTGTGCGAAGCGCTCCGCTTGAGATCCCCGCGTGATCGTCAGGGGTTTTCGTACCCCGTACGGCTCACCGAGGTGGCCGCGAGGGCCAGTTGGCGATGGCCTGTACGTAGCAGGCGGGGGGCCGGCAAGCGGGGGGCACATCCCGACTCGCAAGGGCGTAGCCATGCACGGACACGGACCCCGGATAGCCGCGCTCGCCGCGGCCACCGTTCTCCTTCTCGCACTCGGCGGCAGCGCCGCCACAGCTGTGGACAGGCCCACCGAACCGCGTCAGCTGACCCTCATCAACACCGCTGTCGGCCGGGTGCTCGCGGACAAGTTCGGCTATCCGCTCTATATGCGGACGGCCGACGAGCCGGACAATCCGGACTGCACGGGCGAGTGCGCCGACACCTGGCCCGCCGCCATCGGCTATCCGACCAAGGCGCGGGGGGTCGCCAACGACACCTCACAGACCGTGCTGAACGCGGAGAACAGCGATCAGCCTCAGGTCATCTACAACACGCACCCGCTGTACTACTACTCGAAGGACCGGGCACACCTGCCGCGCGGCCAGCACGTGGACGGCTTCACCCTGGTCGCCCCGAACGGCACCGCGATGGCGCTGCCGCTGAGTTCGGGCCCGGACCCGGATCCGACGGTGTCGGGGACGACGTCGTCCACGTCCAGGGCGAAGCCCGCGGCGACACCGCGGCCGACCAGGGCGATCCCCACTCAGACACGTGCCCCCACGAAGGCGCTCCCGAAGGCGCCCAGGAAGGTCGCGACGAAGGCGCCCAGGACGACGCCCAAGAAGGTACCGAAGCCACCCACGAAGCAGCCCACCAAAGCGCCCACGAAGGCAGCTCCGAGAACACCACCGAGAGCGCCGACCAGGGCACCACTGCCGGTACTGCCGAAGCCCGCGTCAAAGGCACCGCCCAAGCCGGCGACCAAAGCACCGCCCAAGCCGGCGACGAAAGCACCGCCCAAGCGGGCGACGAAGCCGGCGACGAAGGCTCCCACCTCCGCCGCCCGCGTGACTCCGACTCGTACGGCCAACCCGGCAGTCCCCCGTAGGACCACCGGCACCGCCGCCCCCTCGGTCGGGGCCCTGACGGTCACGCCGTCGGGCGCGGCGCGCGGTGGCGCGGACCACATGACCGCCGCCGACTCGTCGGAACGCACGAGCGCGGCCGAACTGACCCTCGCCATCGGTGCCACCGCCGCGGCCTCGGCCGCCACGGTCCTCGTGGTGCGCCGATTCCAGCGCCGTTCGACGGGCGGCCAGCACTGACCGGAAGGGCGGGCCGGGCGGGCATATCCAGCGGCGACGGCAAGACCGGCGAGTCGGCCACGGCGGCCGGGCCGGTCGCGTCGGTCGCGTCGGGCAGGGCGATCAAGGCCCTCTTCGTCATAGCGGTCCTGTGCGCGACGGCCGCCGTACTGCTGCATATGTTCCCGCTCCGGCCCGCGCCACGGGCAGCGGGCTACGCCGAACCACGAACCGTCCAGGTCACGGACCCGCCGTCCGCCCCCGTACGGCTGCGCATCCCGGCGCTCGGGGTGAGGGCGGAGGTTCTGCCGCTGGCACTCGACGACGAGGGGACGCTGGACGCGCCGGGGTTCCGGAACGCGATGAAGGTCGGCTGGTTCGCCCTGGGACCACGCCCCGGCGAACGCGGCCCGGCGGTCCTGATCGGCCACCGGGACGCCCCGGCGAACCCGGGCACCGTCCCGGTCCGCAATGGACGCGACGACATCAAGAACGCCGTCTTCGCCAAACTGGGCCGGCTGCGCCCCGGCGACTCGATCGAGACGGAGCTGGGCGACGGGCGGCGGCTGACGTTCCGGGTGACGGCCGTCGATACGTACCGTACGAAACGATTCCCCACGGAACGGGTCTACGGCCCGGTGCCGACCCCGGAGCTACGGCTGATCACCTGCGGGGGAGTCATCGACGCCAACGGCCACTGGGACTCGAACGTGGTGGTCAGCGCGGTCGCGGACTTCTGAGCTCAGGCCGCTGGGTTCAGGCCGCCGGGCTCAGTGCGCTGGGCTCAGGCCGCCGGGCTCAGGCCGGGCTCAGGCCGCGAGATTGTTGTCGTCGGGGCGCGGCTCGGGGATTTCGAGCGACCGCGTCCCGCCGACGGCGCCGGCCCCGCCACCGGTACCAGCGGCCACGTCCGCCTGGCGGGCGGCCCGCGACCGTACGAACCACCCGACGTGCGGCGACCGGGAGACCGCCGACACCAGCGGGGTGAGCAGGGCGAGTGCGAGCGGGGTCAGCAGGAGGGCGACCGCCGTACCGAGGGCGAAGCCGCCGATGACATCGGTCGGGTAGTGAACCCCCATGTAGACGCGGCAGAAACCTTCGAGGAGGGCCAGACCGATCGCGGCGAGACCGAGCTTCCGGTGGGCGATGAAGACGCCGACGGCGAGGGCCATCGCCATCGTGGCGTGGTCGCTGACGAACGAGTAGTCCGTCTTGCCCGCCACCAGGACCTCCAGGCCCTTGTGGTCGAGGAACGGCCTCGGACGCTCGACGAAGCCCCGGATCGGGATATTGATCAGCAGCGCGATCCCGGCGGCGAGCGGCGCCCAGACCAGCCCGGCGACGGCCGTGACCGAGTCCTCCTCGGACCCGCGCTTGCGCACGCTCCACCAGGCCCAGAGCCCGATGATCACGAGCCCGAGCATGATCCCGTACTCACCGACGAACCCCATCACGCGGTCGAACCACGTCGGGGCGTCCTTGGCCAGTCCATTGATGTCATAGAGCAGGCTGACGTCGGGGTTCGACCCATCCAGTACGAGTCCAGCCATCTGCTGCGGCCCCTGCCTCTTCTTGTCGCCTGCCGCGCCGCGTCTTCGTGGGCGACGTCTCCGCCAACCCCCGCGGTCAGTACGGAACATGCTGCGTGATCAGTACCGCAGCTGTCGTCCAGGGAACGGCCTACGCGACGCGTACGTTCCGCTCTCCACCGAACGATCACCATGACGTTATCGAAGAGTGACACATAGTCGCAGCTCAGGGGCGCGTCCGGACGAAGACTTCCGGCCACGTCCGCCCGCCGGCCCCCTCCGGGATCATGCGTCGGGCCGGTTCGGGGGCAGGTCGGTGGGCAGGGATTTCGCGCCGTCCTCGGTGACGCGGGTGGCCCCGAAGTAGTCCGGGGTGTCGATCTTGTCGAACCGGATGACGGCCCCGGTGTACGGCGCGTTGATCATGTACCCGCCGCCCACGTACAACCCCACATGCCGGATCGCCCGCGAATTGGTCAGATCGTCCGAGAAGAAGACCAGGTCACCCGGGAGCAGCTCGTCCCGTGAGGGATGCTCGCCGGCGTTGTACTGATCATTGGCCACTCGCGGCAGCTCGATTCCCACGGTCCGGTACGCGGCCTGTGTCAGCCCGGAACAGTCGAACCGCCCGCCCTGCTCGGCGGTCCCGTTCCCACCCCACAGATAGGGGGTGCCCAGCTTCTGCTGAGCGAAGTAGATGGCCGCGGCGGCCTGCCTGGAGGGCTCGACCCGCCCGACGGGCCTGGCGAAGCTCTTCTCCAGAGTCCGGATGATCTTGACGTAGTTCTGCGTCTCCCGGTACGGCGGCACCCCGCCGTACTTGATGACGGCGTACGCCCCGGCGTTGTACGCCGCCAGCATGTTGCTGGTCTGATCACCGGGCACGTCCTTGACGTATCCGGCCAATTCGCAGTCGTACGAGGCGGCCGACGGAATCGCGTCACGCGGATCCCAGATGTCCCGCTTGCCGTCCTTGTTCCCGTCGATCCCATGGGCCTCCCAAGTCCCGGGGATGAACTGCCCGATGCCCTTGGCGTTCGCGGGACTCTGGGCGCTGGGATTCCAGCCGCTCTCCTGGTACAACTGCGCGGCGAGCAGGGCGGGGTTGATGGCGGGACAGAGATTCCCCCACTGCTGCACAAGCGGCTGATAAGCGGCGGGTACGGCCCCCTTGGCCAGCCCAACAGCACGCCCGCCCCCGCCCGCACCCCCGACGAGCCCGGCGGCGGCGGAGTAGGTCCCGACGACCAGCAGAGCGACAAAACTCAACCCCAGCCCCCCGACAGCGGCCACGAGGAGCCATGTCTTACGCACCGTCACACACCCTCCGTGTCAGGGCCACTGTCCCGGGCCAGTGTAGGCGCGGAGGGGACGGATCAGGAGGCGGACGACGAGGACGTCGGAAGAGGCACGTTGGATGACCGGAAGTCGTCGTGGACGCTGGGACGCCGCGGGGCGCCGCGGGTGGTCAACCGCGCGTTGCAGCGGCGCGCACAGCTTCGCTGAGGGTCCCTCAGCTCGGCCGCGAAGCTCGCGACGAGCCGCTTGCCGATCCGGTCCCGTGCCGCGTCCGCCCGGTCGCTCGCCGTGCCGTCACCAGCACCGCCGGCAGTTCGAGGCGCCTCGAACGTGCTCGGAACCACAAAGGTGTAACAACGACAGTCATTGCCCGGAGTCACGCTCCGTGATACACAGAGTAACCATACGCGTACTCGCATACCCGATCCGTGACTGATCGGGGCACCATCGTCGGTCATATGTGCGGGGATCGGGTAAAGAGAGCCGCCAAGCGGCTTACGAGGGCGGTTCCATCAGCGAAGATAGAGCGTGACCCGTGCCATGGGGGCTCGGGCGTGAACGACCCAACAGGGGCGGTGAGTTACATGTACCTGGCGGCCGAAAAGGGCGACATCACCACCATCATCGGTGGCATCGCCCCGAACTGGGGCCCTTTCGGGACACTTGGGAACGAGGCCCGGATCATGATCGAGGTCGTGATGGCGGTGGCCATCCTGCTCTGCCTCGGTATCGCGATCTGGGGCGCGGCCAAGCAGCGGATCGGAGCGACAGCGCTACGGGACACGTTCAGCGCTGAGCAGGGCAAGGGCCTGATCGTCGCCGGACTCACCGGTGTCTTCATCATCGGCTCGCTGGGCACACTCTTCACGATCGTGTACGGGATGGCTGTCTGACCCACGGCCACTCCTCCCACCCTGCGCGCCTCCTCGCTCTCCCGACTCCGCCGTCCTTCCCGTCTCCTCCGTCTCCTCCAGTCCCCTGCGATCCATCCCTCCCGTCCCGCCGGTCCGCACCGGGCGTGCCCGGGTTCACCCTCAACACCACCCGTCCGTCGCACCCACCGGCTGAGGTTGCGTCTCCCTGATGTCGAGTCACCACACCGCGCCCGCGCGGGAACCAGCACGGCTACCGTCGTACTACGCGGACACCGCCAGCACCGCGGAACCGCCAACGGCTGAGGGGGCGTACGCGGCATGAGCTACGGCGACGAGCACGGCTACGGCGGCGACTCGGGCCGTACGGACGACGGGTTCGGCGGGACGGGCCAGACCCGTACCCGCCTGCCCGATGGCAGAAACGGCGACATGTACGGCGGCCCCCGCCGCCCGGCGCGCAGCTCCCGCTCGCTCATCACGGTCGTGGGCGTCGTGGTCCTGCTCGTCGCGGCTATCGCGTTCGCGAACCGCGGCGGCGGCGGTGGCGATACGTCCGGCGGCAAGGGCTCGGCCTCGGGACCGGGCGCGGACCCGACGGCGGCGTCGGGTGTGAAACCGGTGACAGGGAAGAACGGGGAGATCCCCTCGGGGTTCGCGCGGAACGAACAGGGGGCGGCGAGCGCGGCGGCGAACTACGCGGTGGCGCTCGGTTCCGACGGCATGTTCAATCAGGACAGCCGGCACAGCATCGTCGACACCGTCTACACCCCTGAGGCGGCGGGCAAGCTCAAGGGCCCGCAAGACGCCGCGTACTCACCGGCGTTCCTTCAGAACCTCGGGCTGGACGCCGACGGCAATCCTCCTCGGGGCAACACCTTCGTCACCCGCACGATCCCGGTCGGCACCAAGGTGGAGAACCTCTCGGGAGACACGGCGAAGGTCTCGGTCTGGTACACGGGCCTGATCGGGATGTCCGGTCCCGACTCGACGAACCCGGTGCGAACGACCTGGAAGACCTGGACCTTCGACCTGCGGTGGCTGGGCGACGAGTGGAAGGTCACCGCCGACTCGCAGAAGGACGGCCCGGCCCCGGTCCCCGGCGATGTCGCGGCATCCACAGCGGACGAGATCAGCAAGGCTGTCGAGCAGTTCGGAGGCTTCACCTATGCGAGGTAGCTCTCGGCGGACGCCAGGTGGCTCCCGGCGCCGCGCTCGGTCGCTCGTCACCGTACTGGCGGGCGTGCAGGCCGCGCTCTTCCTGTTCGCGTCACGCGCGGTGGCCGCACCGACTCCGTCGCCCACCCCGAGTCCCTCCGCGAGCGGGGACTGTAGTCTGCTGTCGGGCCAGGTGCAGGAGCTCTGCGAGAACGGCGAGACCGGAGACTCCGGTTCCCTCGTACCCAGCGCCCCCGACACCCTCGACCCCCTCTCCTCCCTCGCCCGCGGCTGCGCCGACGCCGCCGCCTGGATCGTCGGCAAGCTCAGTGACGCGGTGAAGGAGACGGCCACCGTCGACTTCACCAACGCCTCCTTCCTCCGCCAGTACGCCGTCGTCTTCGCCGCGTCCACCGTCCTCACCCTCGTCCTCTGGCTCCTCGCCGTCGCCAAGCGCGCCATCCGCGGCGTGCCCCTCACCACCGCGATCTCCGAGGCCATCGGGTTCCTCTGGCTGACGGTCCTCGCCTCCGCGTTCACCCCCCTCATCCTCTTCACCGTCGTCTCCGCGACCGACGGCGTCGCCCAGGTCGTCTCCAGCTCCACCGGCGGCCAGACCGATGTCTTCTTCGGCGGCTTCGCCGAGGCCCTCAAGAAGGGCGACGACATCGGCGGCGGGCCGATCATGCTGATCGTCGTCTCGCTCGTGTCGATCCTCGCCGCCGGCGTGCTCTGGCTGGAACTGGTGATCAGGGCCGCGCTCCTGTACGTCGGGGCGCTCCTCGGCACGGTCGTCTACGCCGGGCTCGTCGACAAGAACATGTGGGGGCACGTCCGCCGGTGGGCCGGCATCATGATCGCGGTCATCATGGTCAAGCCCGTCATCGTGATCGTCCTCGGACTCGCCGGCGCGCTCTCCGCCGACAGCGGCCCCGACGCGGTCTCCGCCGTCGTCTCCGGTCTCGCCATCATCCTGCTCGCGATCTTCGCCTCCGCGATGATCTACCGCTTCGTGCCCGGATTCGGCGACGAGATCGCCTCCTCCCGCTCCAACCGGAAGCAGGCCACGGACGGCTCCAAGGCCACCCCCGTCCTCAGCTCCCCCGCCGCTCTCGTCTCCCAGGGCATCAAGACCCACAGCAGCCGCAACCACCAGCGGGGCGACGGAGCCGGCGGAGGCGGCGGAGGCCGGCCCTCCAGCGCCGTCTCGGGCGGCATCGCCGCACACAGCTCGCGCGGCCCCTCGTCCGGAGGCGGCGGAGGCGGCGGCGCGCCCCTGCCGTCCCCCGCGCCCCCGCCCCGCGGCAGCGGCCCGACCAGCGGCACCCCGCACAGCGCACGCGGTACCGGTAACGGCAACAACAGCACAGGAGGTAGAGGGCGTTGACGACCCAGTCACCACCGATCGCGCCCCGTCGCACGTATCTCATCGGCCGGGCCAGGCCGAACGCGATCGTCGGCAAGAACCGCGAGACCGGCGAGATCGCCCTGATCATCGCCGGCGCCTTCGTCGGCATGATGTGCGGTCTGCTGGTCCCCGTCCTGTCCGTGCGGATCGCGACGCTGACGGGGTTCCCGCTCCTCGCGCTCGCCGCCGTGTACGTGCCGTACAAGCACCGCACGTTCTACAAGTGGTTCGAGATCAACCGCAGTTACAAGCGCAGCCTGCGCCGCGGTACGGCCTACCGCTCCGGCGCCATGGAAGCCGGTACGAGCCTCGACGGCCGCGAGGTCGAGGTCGGCCCGCCGCCCGGCATCGGCCGTATCAACTGGCTTGCCGCGCCCTTCGGCCCTGACGAAATCGCCGTCCTGCTGCACGCCGACCGCCGTACCGTCACCGCCGCCATCGAGATCGAGGGCCCCGGCGTCGGGCTGCGCGACAGCGAGGACCAGGAGGCCCTCGTCGACCGCTTCGGCACGCTCCTCAAGCATGTCGCCAACGGGGACGGCTTCGTCACCCGGCTCCAGATGCTCGCCCGTACGCTGCCCGCCGACCCCGACGCGCACGAGAAGGACGTGGCCCAGCGCGGCGACTCCGCCTCCCCGGGCTGGCTCCGGGATTCCTACGACCAGCTCCAGTCGATGGTCTCCACCTCCAGCGAGCAGCACCGCGCGTATCTCGTCGCCTGCATGCACTACACCCGCGAACTGGCCGCCGAGGGCCAGGCCATGGCCCGCGCCGCCCGCCAGGCCGCCGGTACGAAGAGGCTCGACCGGGACGCGGGCCTCGCCGTCGTGATGGCCCGTGAGCTGACCGACATCTGCGCGCGGCTCGCCGAGGCGGACATCCGCGTACGGCAGCCGCTCGGGCAGGGCCGGCTGTCCTCCCTGGTGCACTCGATGTACGACCCCGACCACCCCATCGACCACATCCAGGCCATGACGAAACGAAACGCCTGGCCGGCCGAGCTGGACGCGATGGAGCCGACGTATCTCCAGGCCAAGACGCGCGAGTCGTCCACCCGCGCGCCCTGGTGCCACTCCACCGCCTGGGTCAAGGAGTGGCCGATGACCCCGGTCGGCGTGAACTTCCTGGCCCCGCTGCTCGTCCACACCCCCGATGTGATCCGTACGGTCTCGGTCACCATGGACCTCGAACCGACCGAGATCGCCATCGAGCGGATGCTGACGGAGAAGACGAACGACGACGCGGAGGCGAGCCGCGCCGCGAAGATGAACCGCACTGTCGACCCGCGCGACATCGCCGCGCACGGCAGGCTGGACCAGCGGGGTGAAGATCTCGCCAGCGGGGCGGCGGGGGTCAATCTCGTCGGGTACATCACAGTGTCGTCCAGGTCGCCCGAGGCCCTGGCCAGGGACAAGCGGACGATCAGGGCGTCGGCCGGCAAGTCGTATCTGAAACTGGAGTGGTGCGACCGCGAGCACCACCGCGCCTTTGTGAACACGCTGCCGTTCGCGACCGGCATCCGCCGTTAGCGCGGTTCATCGCCTCCGGCCGCCCCAGACCGACGACGACCCATACCGCCACCCACTCCGACACCGTTACCGACATCGACACCTTTACCGACACCGACACCGACACCGCCGATAGCCGACGAGCCGAAAGGGGCCTGTGGTGCGAGATCCGCTGTCCGTCCTCACGGATGCCTTCACCAGCTTCCTCTTCGGGAAGGTGGAGACGACCCGGCTGCCCGTCCGTACGTCAACGGGCCAGGCCCAGGCCGTCTATCTGCCGACCGCGGCCCCCGGCCTCGGTGACTCCGGCGTGATCATCGGCCGCGAGGTCTACAGCGGCAAGGGGTACATCTACGACCCCTTCCAGCTGTACGGGCAGCAGCTCCCCGCCCCGCACTGGCTCGTCCTCGGCGAGTCCGGCAACGGGAAGTCGGCGCTGGAGAAGACCTACGTCCTGCGCCAACTGCGCTTCCGCGACCGCCAGGTTGTCGTCCTGGACGCCCAGGGCGAGGACGGCGCGGGCGAGTGGAACCTGATCGCCCAGGAGCTGGGTATAACCCCCATCCGGCTCGACGCGATGGCGGCCCTCGACGACGGCATCCGGCTCAACCCACTCGACCCGGCGATCACCACGACCGGGCAGCTCGCCCTGCTCCGTACGATCATCGAAGTCGCCATGGGACATGGCCTGGACGAACGCTCCGGCTTCGCGCTCAAGGTCGCGCACGCCTATGTGAACGAGACGATCATCGACCGCCAGCCCGTGCTGATGGACATCGTCGAGCAACTGCGCCACCCCGAGCCCGAGTCGGCCGAGACCATGAACGTCGACCTGGACGACGTACGGGCCTGGGGCCTGGACGTCGCGCTGGTCCTTGACCGGCTGGTCGACGGTGACCTGAGGGGCATGTTCGACGGACCGACGACCGTCGGGATCGATCTGGACGCACCGCTGATCGTCTTCGACCTCTCGCACATCGACCGCAACTCGATCGCGATGCCCATCCTCATGGCGATCGTGGGCGTCTGGCTGGAGCACACCTGGATCCGCCCCGACCGCAAGAAGCGCATCTTCCTGGTCGAGGAGGCGTGGCACATCATCAACTCCCCGTTCGTCGCCCAGCTCTTCCAGCGGCTGCTGAAGTTCGGCCGGCGGCTCGGTCTGTCGTTCGTGGCGGTGGTCCACCATCTCTCGGACGTGGTCGACGGCGCGGCGGCCCGGGAGGCCGCGGCCATCCTCAAGATGGCGTCGACCCGGACGATCTACGCCCAGAAGGCGGACGAGGCGAGAGCGACAGGCCGGGTGCTCGGCCTGCCCCGGTGGGCCGTGGAGATCATTCCGACCCTCACCCCCGGTATCGCGGTCTGGGACGTCAACGGCAACGTCCAGGTCGTCAAGCATCTGGTGACGGAAGCGGAACGGCCTCTGGTCTTCACGGACCGGGCGATGACCGAGAACTCCCAGGAGTCGGAGGCCGCGGACGCCCTGGAACTGGAAGGCAGACTGCCGGACGACATGCGGGCCGCGGAGTGGGAGGCGGAGCAGCGGGCGGCCCTCCTGGAAAGGCAACGGCAGTTGAACGAGTCCTCCGAGTCGACGGTGGCGTGACCATGTCGCGCCACCACGACGGTCCGCACTACGGGGGCCCGCGGGGCCAGGGGGGCCAGGGGGGCGCCCGGGGCGGCGGTATCCCCGACGGGCTGCTCGTGGGCCTGCTCGGCTTCCTGCTGGGGCTGGCGGTGCTGGTGTGGACGGCCACCGGACTCGCGGGCCTGTTCACTCATGGCGCCTGGCCGCAGGGGGTGACCTTTCCGCGTACTCCGCTGGCGATACGCCGGCTCGTCCAGGCACCGCACGACATCGCGGGCGCCTGGCCGGACACCCCGCCCGGCGAACTGTCCGGGTACGGACTGTTCTGGGGCCTGCTGATCAGTCAGATGATGGTCCTGGTCGTGCTCACGGTGTTCGTGCTGGGCGTGACGGCCCGTTATCGGGTGGTACGAGCACGACGACGGGCCGGCGTATCCGACGTACCAGGCGCACCTGACACTCCGCGGCTCGGCAAGGAGCAGTACCCGCCGGGCGTCGCGCCGACGGCCGTACCCGCTCACCAGCCGTCACCGGCACCGGAACCGAAACCGCAGTCGCAGGAGGAGTCGGAGTCGGAGTCGACATCGGTACCGACACCCGTACCGGTACCAGCACCTGCCCCCGTCCAGACCGCGACTCCAACGCCCGTTCCCGCTCCTGCCCCCACACCCGTTCCCTCACATGCCGCCGCTGTCCCCGCCCCTCGCGTGCGGTACGGCAACCCACTCGCCCGCCGTCCCGCGGCCGTTCAGGCCATCCTGGAGGCCCCGGGCCCCGCGCTCGTCGTCACCTCCGACCCGACGGTGTGGGCCGAGACCAAGGACGCGCGGGCCAAGCTGGGCCCCGTTCTCGTCTACGACCCCGGCCACCTCTGCGACACCCCGGCCCGGCTCCACTGGTCCCCCGCCGCCGGCTGCGAGGACGCCACCACCGCCGCCGACCGTGCCGCCGCGCTGCTCTCCCCCGTACGCCCGCACGCCCTCCTCGACGCCGCCATGGCCGACACGGCGGAGACCCTGCTGCGCTGCTGGCTGCACGCCGCGGCTGTGGAGTCACGACCGTTCAAGCAGGTGCACCGCTGGGCGCAGGGCGGGAACGCCCATGAGGCCGTCCGGATTCTCCGCACCCACCCCAAGGCCGCCTCCGGTCTCGCGGGTCTGCTGGAATCCGCCCTCACCGCACATCCCGAACGACGCGAAGTAGCCCAGCAGTTGACGGCTCGTGCGCTGTCCGCCCTCTCCTCGGTCCATATCCGAGACGCCTGCACACCCAACCGAGCCGATTCCCTCGTGCTGGATTCTTTTGTGAACGAGGGGGGCACTCTGTATGTGGTGGGCGAGCCGATCGAGGATCCGCGCTCCCGCCCGGGTGCGATGCCCCTGCTCACCGCACTCGCCTCGAACGTGGTCGAGCACGGCCGCCGCATGGCCGCACGGTCATCTGACGGTCGGCTCGACCCACCAATGACCTGCGTCCTGGACGATGTCGCCGCCGTCGCTCCACTGCCCCGGCTTCCGGAGCTGCTCTCCACCGGTCAGGAATGGGGCCTGCCGACGCTCGCCCTGCTCCGGTCACGACAGCAGGGCCTGGACCGCTGGCCGCACTACGAACTACCGGTCCCCGACAGCATCTGAGACATACGGCGCCGACGCGACACCCTCAGGCCCTGAGTTCCTGAAGTCCTGAAGTCCTGAGGTCCCGAGGACCGCAGCGACTCGGGACCTCAGGAAGGCCCGTACAGCTTCAGAAAGGCCCACACCCCGCTCGCCACGGACTTCTCCACCTCGGCATCGCGCACCTTTACCGCGCCGAAGAACGACTCCAGCGTGCTGCCCCCGATGAGCAGGCTCAGATGCCGTGCCGCCGCGTCGGCGTCGTCGATGTCGAACAGCCCCTGATCGGCGAGCCCGCGCAGCCGCTCGGCGAGATCGGCGCGCACGGCTCGCGGCCCGACGCGCTGCCACTCCTCGATCACATCGGCCGGCATCCGGGGCCCCTCGGTGATGATCTGGCGTACGAGCGCGAAGTGTTCGGGGTGCCGGGAGCTCTGGCCGACCCAGTCGCGCGCGAGCGCCAGCAGGTCCGCCTCGACGTCGGCCGCCTTCCCGAAACGCCGGAAGTGCCGCTCGAAGAGGTCCGTGGAGTCCGCCGTCACGGACGCGGCGCTCGCCAGGAAGACCGAACGGAAGAGTTCTTCCTTGTCGGTGAAGTGGTTGTAGATGGTGCGCGTGGAGACACCCGCCTCGGCGGCGATCGCGTCAATGCTCGCTCGCGTATACCCCTCGTGCCCGAAGACCTTGCGCGCGCCTCGCTCGATGGCCTGTCGTTTCTCCAACAGCCCCTTACGCGGGGGCTTTCGGGCACCTGACTCCCGTGCCGCCCCTGCCTCCCGCTCCCGGCTCGTCATGGTGCCGCCCTCCTCAGAAAGTACAACGCTCATTGCAAGAATTGCCATACACGTTGTACTTTACCGTTATCGCCCAGGCGCAGGACGAGGACCTTTGAGGAGCAACGCCATGTCCACGCAGCAGACCGCACCGTCAAGGCTCGTCATCATCATCGGCAGCACCCGCGAAGGCCGTCTCGGACCCACCGTCGGCCACTGGTTCGCCGGCCTTGCCGCCGGTCACGGCAGCACCGAGGTCGACCTCATCGACCTCGCGGACACCGAACTCCCCGCCGTCCACCCCGACTGGGGTACGGAACCGACCCCGGCCCTGGCGGAGCTGTCGGCCCGTCTCGGCGCGGCCGACGCGTTCGTCGTCGTGACACCCGAGTACAACCACAGCTTCCCGGCGATCCTGAAGCACTTCATCGACCTCCACCGCGAGGAATGGCAGGCCAAGCCGGTCGGCTTCGTCTCGTACGGGGGCGTGGGTGGCGGGCTGCGCAGCGTCGAACAACTGCGGCTGGTCTTCGCCGAACTGCACAGTACGACAGTGCGCGAGACCGTCAGCTTCCACAAGGTCACGAGCGACGTCTTCGCACCCGACGGCACGGCCCACGACCCCGAGGGCGCCACCGGCGCCGCCAAGGCGATGCTCGACCAGCTCGACTGGTGGGCACGCGCGCTGCGCACGGCCCGGGCGGAGCATCCGTACAGCGCCTGACGAGGGAGTCCTAGGCGCGATCGATCGCCAGCTCCAGTTCCCTTCCGGGGGCCACCGAGGAATTCCCCTCCAACGGCAGGGACTTGCCGGTCGGTACGAAGCCCAACTTGCGGTAGGCGGCCTGTGCCCGCGGATTCCCCTCATGGACATGGAGCCGCACCCGAGCGAGCCGCGGCTCCTCCAGCGACCACGCCCAGTCGAGCGCGACGTCGACCAGCGCCCTGAGCAGTCCGGTACCGCGCTGCTCAGGGCGTACGAACACCCCGACGAGATGCCCCTGCGCCCGCACGGAGGTGGCCCCCAGAAAGTCCGTGCCGCCGGCCTCCTCGATCAGCAGCGTCACGGTGCCCGACCATGTCCCGTCCGGCGCCTCGGCGATGAACTGCCCCGCTCGGGTCCCGTGCCGGGACAAGGAATTGGCCGTCCGCTCCTGCCAGAAGGAGTCGGGCTGATCCAGGGCCTGTTCGTAGGTCTCCAGAAAAGCCACCGGCGCGGCCGGATCCTGGAGCGCCGAGAGCCGGATCTCCTTGGCCTTGGCCCATTCGTCGGGCCGCACGGCCCGGATCACATGGTTCATGCACCGATACTCCGCGCCCCGGGCGCCCACACGCAACGAGATATCACCCGTGGGGCGCGGTAGAACCCTGAATATGGCCCCTGAACGCAGAAATGCCCCGCACCATAAAGGTGCGGGGCATTCCCACAATAATTGTTCGGCGGCGTCCTACTCTCCCACAGGGTCCCCCCTGCAGTACCATCGGCG
>NZ_JBEOUD010000031.1:0-117914 GCF_040303865.1 Streptomyces sp. NPDC094034
AGACTCTTTCGTGTCCGATTCCCCGTCGGAGCGGGGCCGCTTTCCAGGTTCCCGCTTTCGCGTTTCCCTTTCCAGCGATTCCGACTCTATCAGATTCATTCGGCGTGTTCTGCACCGTGAATTCCGATGGCCTGCGGACTGGCCTTATGCCTTTCGGCTGACCCGACTTTAGCAGAAGCATTCAGGCCGATCTGATCGGCCCTGGTGATCTGGATGTCGAATCGAAAGAGCTGCGCAGGAATTCGATTCCCATCGCGAGCCACATAGAAATGATCAACTGCTCTCGACGTATGTCCTACTTCGAGGCAACCGTTCAAATCTACCTCCCCACGTCAACCGTGTCAACGGTTGTTGTGGGGCGAAGAGGAGACTAACAGGTGTCGGGCGCGATACGCACATCAGGCCGCGACTGGAAGCTCGGCGCTGCGGTCCGCGGCTTCCACGTCACCCGTCTGCCCCGACCGTACGGCCCGTCCGCCAAGGATGTAGACGTAGGCGAGGAAGGCCACCTCAGCCGCCACGCCGATGGCGATCCGGGCCCAAGTGGGCAGGCCGGACGGGGTCACGAAGCCCTCTATCAGGCCTGACACGAAGAGGACGAGTGCCAGGCCGATGGCCATGCCGAGTGCGGCGCGGCCTTGCTGGGCCATGGCGGTGCGACGGCTGAACGGGCCCGGATCGATCAGTGTCCAGCCGAGCCGGAGACCCGTGCCCGCGGCGACGAAGACCGCTGTGAGTTCGAGCAGGCCGTGCGGGAGGACCAGCCCCAGGAAGATGTCGAGGCGGCCGGCCGAGGACATCAGGCCGACGCCCACTCCCAGGTTGAGGACGTTGACGAAGAGAACCCAGATGACCGGGAGACAGAGGAAGGCGCCCAGGACGAGGCACATGGCCGCTGCCTGGGCGTTGTTCGTCCAGACCTGGGCCGCGAAGGACGCCGCCGGATGGCTTGAGTAGTACGTCTCGTACTCGCCGCCGGGCCGGGTCATCCGGCGCAGTTCGTCCGGGGCGGCGATCGCGGACTGGACCTCGGGGTGGGCTCCGATCCACCAGCCGATGAGGGCCGCCAGGAGAGTGGAGAGGATCGCCGTCGGGATCCACCAGTGGCGGGAACGGTAGACGGCCGCGGGAAAGCCGGCCGTGAGGAAGCGCGCGGCGTCGCGCCAGGTGGCCCGGCGGGCTCCGGTGACCGTGGCCCGGGCTCGGGCCACGAGCTGGGTGAGGCGCGTGGTGAGCGCCGGGTCCGGGGCGGTGGACTGGATCAGCGAGAGATGGGTGGCGGTGCGCTGGTAGAGGGCGACGAGTTCATCGGCCTCTGCTCCGGTGAGGCGGCGCCCGCGGTGCAGGAGATGATCCAGGCGGTCCCACTCGGCGCGGTGGGCTGTCACGAAGACATCGAGGTCCATGGTCGGCTACTGCTCCAGGCACTGGGTGCGTACGGTCCGTACTACTGCGCGGCCAGCGCACCGCAGCCACGGCCATTGCCACTACCACTGCCTCTGCCGCGACGCGCTGCGGGCCAGCTTGGCAGACTGAGGACTTCAGGGGCAGAGAAGGTCCGGCGATGGGTGGGGAACCGGTGAATGAGCTTGTGACGGGCGACGCGGTCGTACTCGGGGTGCGCCCGGCGAGGCTGCCGAGCCGGGCGCTGGCGCTTGCGATCGACATGGTGGTCGCCTGGACGGCCTATCTGCTGGTGTCGGTCGGAATCGCTCTCGCGGCCGGCTCCCTGGACGAGGCGGCGGTCATGGCCCTGTCCATCGCGACGTTTCTGCTGGTCCTGGTGGGCGGTCCGATCGCCGTGGAGACCCTCAGCCATGGGCGTTCTCTGGGGAAGCTGGCCTGCGGACTGCGCGTGGTACGGGACGACGGCGGGCCGGTCCGGTTCCGGCACGCGCTCGTGCGCGGGGCGATCGGGGTCGTGGAGATCCTGCTGTCGTTCGGCGTCATCGCCTGTATCGCGTCGCTGGTCTCGGCGCGGGGCCGGCGGGTCGGGGATGTCTTCGCCGGGACCCTTGTCGTACGGGAACGGGTGCCGGTGACGCACCCGGCCATGGCCCCGCCGCCTCCGCCGTGGCTCGTGGGACGGTTCGCGGAGCTGGACCTGTCCGCCGTGCCGGACGATCTGTGGCTCGCCATACGCCAGTACCTGACGCGGATGGGGCAGCTCGACGCCGAGGTGGGCCGGTCGATGGCCGAGCGGCTCGCGGGTGAGCTGGCGGCGCGCACCGGAGCTCCGGTACCGCAAGGGATCCCCGCCGGCGCCTATCTGGCCGCCGTCGTGCATGAGCGGCAGGCACGGGACGCCCGACGGGCCTTCGGTGCCTCTTCCGGCCCGATCCCGCTTTCCGCCCAGGGCCCGGCCCCTGTCGCCCTTCCGGTGGCGTTTCCGGTCCCGGACGAGGGCACCGCACCCGCCCCCTTCCAGGCCCCGTCTTTTTTCCAGGCTCCGTCTTTCCAGGCCGCGTCGCCCGCACCGACCCCGGCCCCCGCACCGGTTCCGTCCCCCGCATCCGCGCCGTCCGAAGCCGGGGCGCATCCGGCCACCGGGTTCGCCCCGCCGGCTTAGGCATCGGGCAGGGCCCGCGTCAGGGCAGGACGGACGGCGGGGCTTCCAGGTCTTCGAGCTCGATGCCGGGGGCCGAGAGCACCACGTCGCCAGCGAGGTGGATCGTGTGCTGCTCACCCGTGTCCAGGGCGCTGACCTGGTACTCGTCCACCGTCAGGGGTCCGTTGTCAGTGCCGTGCGCTTCACTGTTCACCAGGGCCCAGGACTGATCGAGAGTACGGGGAGCGAGAACGGGATCCGTGAAGGCGACAAGACGTACGCGGGTCGCGGGGGAGCCGGGGGTGAGACGCAGAAGTCGCGCGGTCGCGACGAGGAACGCGGGGGAGGTGCCGGTGAAGGCGTGGGCACGGACGTTGCCTTCGGTGGCATGGGTGCCGGTGGGGTCGGTGCGGACCCACGTGACGCCGTCGAGTGCGGCGCCACGGATCTGCCAGCTCGCGGCGTGGAGTTGAAGACGGATGGGGCGGCCGAGCTCGTCGAGGGCCAGATCGACGGAGCCGGAATGCTCGCCGGAGGGAGTGGTGATCTGGGAGACATAGCGCCAGCCGGAGGGGCCGGGCGCGCAGTGGAAGTGTTCGTCACCGAGAGGAGTGTGATCGTGCGGATCATGGAGCGAATAACGGCCGCGGGGCATGGGGTCTTTCCGGTCCTTCGGAGCCTCGGCGTCTGACACTCTTCCTCGCCGCGTACGGAACAGGCCCCCGACACGGGGGTGCGGGGGCCTGTTCCGTTACAACGGGGTACTACCGCGGAGATACCTACAGGCAGCTACAGGCAGCTACAGAGGTGTGTCAGTAGCGGTAGTGGTCGGGCTTGTACGGGCCCTCGACCTTGACGCCGATGTAGGCGGCCTGCTCCGGGCGGAGCGTCGTCAGCTTCACACCGAGCGCGTCGAGGTGGAGGCGGGCGACCTTCTCGTCCAGGTGCTTGGGGAGCACATAGACATCGGTGGGGTACTCCTCCGGCTTGGTGAACAGCTCGATCTGGGCCAGCGTCTGGTCCGCGAACGAGTTGGACATCACGAAGGACGGGTGGCCGGTCGCGTTGCCCAGGTTCAGCAGGCGGCCCTCGGACAGGACGATGAGCGTCTTGCCGTCCGGGAAGGTCCAGGTGTGGACCTGCGGCTTGACCTCGTCCTTGACGATGCCGTCGATCTTGGCGAGGCCGGCCATGTCGATCTCGTTGTCGAAGTGACCGATGTTGCCGACGATCGCCTGGTGCTTCATCTTGGCCATGTCCGAGGCCATGATGATGTCCTTGTTGCCCGTGGTGGTCACGAAGATGTCGGCGATCCCGACGACATCGTGGAGCGTGGAGACCTGGTAGCCGTCCATCGCCGCCTGGAGGGCGCAGATCGGGTCGATCTCCGTGATGATCACGCGGGCGCCCTGGCCGCGCAGCGACTCCGCGCAGCCCTTGCCGACGTCGCCGTAGCCGAAGACGACCGCGACCTTGCCGCCGATGAGGACGTCGGTGGCGCGGTTGATGCCGTCGATCAGAGAGTGGCGGCAGCCGTACTTGTTGTCGAACTTGGACTTGGTGACCGCGTCGTTGACGTTGATCGCCGGGAAGAGGAGGCTGCCGTCGCGGTGCATCTCGTACAGCCGGTGCACGCCGGTGGTGGTCTCTTCCGTGACACCGCGGATCTCGGACGCCAGACGGGTCCACTTCTGCGGGTTCTCGGAGAGGGTGCGGTTCAGCAGACGGAGGATGTAGCTGTACTCCTCGCTGTCCGCGGTGGCCGGGTCGGGGGCCGCGCCGGCCTTCTCGAACTCGACGCCCTTGTGCACCAGGAGGGTGGCGTCACCACCGTCGTCGAGGATCATGTTCGGGCCGCCGGTGGGCGTGTTCGGCCACGTCAGAGCCTGCTCCGTGCACCACCAGTACTCCTCCAGCGTCTCGCCCTTCCAGGCGAAGACCGGGACACCCTGGGGGTTGTCGACGGTGCCCTCGGGGCCGACCGCGATGGCGGCCGCGGCGTGGTCCTGGGTGGAGAAGATGTTGCAGGAGGCCCAGCGGACCTCGGCACCGAGGGCCGTCAGGGTCTCGATGAGCACCGCGGTCTGGACGGTCATGTGCAGGGAGCCGGTGATACGGGCGCCGGCCAGCGGCTGGGCGTCCGCGTACTCCTTGCGGATCGACATCAGGCCGGGCATCTCGTGCTCGGCGAGGGTGATCTCCTTGCGGCCGAACTCGGCGAGCGAGAGATCGGCGACCTTGAAGTCCTGTCGGTTGGCGACAGTCGTCATAACGAGCTGCTCCTCGTAAATCGGGTCGAGGGTGAGTACATGCGGCTGGCTCTGCGGCGGCGGGCATACGAATGCCCGGGGCCCCGCAGCCCAGTCCGTCGGAGGCCCTCTCTCCCTCGGCCGGTCCGCATCCGCGGGCCGCCCGACCGCCATCAGCAGCGACGTCTGGCTCTTCAGACGAATCTACACCGACCGGCCCACGGGCCCACAGCCGAACGGAAAATGGATCATGAAGGGATCAGCAGGAGGGAGAGAGGTGAGACAAGGAGGGTAAGGAGGAAAGAGGGTCTTGACTCAGTGGGTGGTACTGGCGGTCGGATCGCCGTGGTCCTTGGCGGGGTTGGTGCCCGCTGCGGCGGCCGACTCGCTGTAGATGTCCGGCTCCAGATAGATCACCCGGGCGATCGGGACCGCCTCGCGGATCCGGGCCTCGGCGGCGTTGATCGCCTGGGCGACCTCGCCGGCCGTGTCGTTGTGCTCGACCGCGATCTTGGCGGCGACCAGCAGCTCCTCGGGGCCGAGGTGAAGCGTGCGCATGTGGATGATGCCGGTCACCACATCACCGTCGACGATGGCGTTCTTGATCTTCTCGACCTCTTCGGTGCCCGCGGCCTCGCCGAGGAGGAGGGACTTCGTCTCGACCGCCAGTACCAGCGCGATGAGAATGAGGAGGACACCGATGCAGAGGGTGCCGACGCCGTCCCAGACGCCGTTGCCCGTCCCCAGGGCGAGCCCCACACCGGCCAGGGCGAGAACAAGACCGACGAGCGCGCCGAGGTCTTCCAGGAGCACGACGGGGAGTTCGGGGGCCTTGGAGCGGCGGACGAACTGCGTCCAGGAGAGCGAGCCGCGCGTGAGGTTGGACTCCTTGATGGCCGTACGGAACGAGAACGCCTCCGCGATGATCGCGAAGACGAGCACGCCCACCGGCCAGTACCAGGCCTCGATCTCGTGGGGGTGCTTGATCTTCTCGTAGCCCTCGTAGATGGCGAACATGCCACCGACCGAGAACAGCACGATGGAGACGAGGAAGGCATAGATGTAGCGCTCACGGCCATAGCCGAAGGGGTGCTGCGGGGTCGCCTCGCGCTTCGCCTTCTTGCCGCCGAGAAGCAGTAGCCCCTGGTTGCCCGCGTCCGCGACGGAGTGCACGCTCTCCGCGAGCATCGAGGACGAACCACTGAAGAGGAACGCCACGAACTTGGCTACTGCGATCGCGAAGTTGGCGCTGAGCGCCGCCACGATCGCCTTGGTTCCGCCTGACGCGCTCATTGGGTGCGAGGTGTCCCTTCATCGGTGGCGCGGCCCTGGCGCCGCGGTACGGCGGGACATTGTTGCAGCCGCCGGGACGGCCGGTACATCAGACCGCCACTGTGGCCCGGAACACCGTGCCCGTACCGGACAGTTCGGCCTTCTCGCCCGCCGCGACGAAGACTGAACCGCCGGGAGCGAGCTCGATGTCGTTCGCCTGCGGCGTGCCCGCCGTGCAGAGCAGGATCTGGGGCGTCGCGGCGGTCAGGTCGCGCGGCTCGGCACCGGGCGCGAGGGTGTAGCGGGAGAGCCTGAACTCGTCGATGGGCGTCTCGTACAGCTCCTCGCCCGAGGGCGACGCCTCCGGGCGCAGGACGCCGGAGTCGGTCGCCTCGAAGCGGACGATACGGAGCAGCTCGGGCACGTCCACGTGCTTGGGGGTGAGTCCGCAGCGCAGGACGTTGTCGGAGTTGGCCATGATCTCGACGCCGAGACCATTGAGATAGGCGTGCGGGACGCCCGCCCCGAGGAAAAGCGCCTCGCCCGGCTGGAGCTGTACGTAGTTGAGCAGCATGGCGGCGATGACCCCGGGGTCGCCCGGGTAGTGGTGGGCGATCGACGCGTACGGGGCGTAGTCCCCGCCGAGCCGGTCCGCCGCCGCGGCGACCTCGGTGACAGTGGCGGCCATCTCGTCCGGATCGGCGGTGAGGACGGCGGTCAGCACCTCGCGCAGCGCGGCCTCTTCGGGGTGGGCGCGCAGGAGGTCGACGTACGGCTTGAGTGAGTCGACGTCCAGCCGCGCGAGCAGTTCGGCGCTCGCCTCCGGGGCGCGGAAGCCGCACATGCCGTCGAAGGGGGTGAGCGCGCAGATCAGTTCGGGCTTGTGGTTGGCGTCCTTGTAGTTGCGGTGGGGCGCGTCGATCGGGACACCGCGCCGCTCCTCCACCTCGTACCCCTCCTTCGCCTGGGCGAGGTTGGGGTGGACCTGGAGGGAGAGAGGGGAGCCGGCGGCCAGAAGCTTGAGCAGGAACGGCAGTCGGGGGCCGAACTTCCGGACCGTGGCCGCGCCTAGTTCCGCCTCGGGGTCGGCGTCGATGACGGCGGAGAGCGCCTGTTCACCGGAGTCATGCCCTCGATCGAGACGGGACGGGGCTCCGGGGTGGGCGCCCATCCACATCTCGGCCTGGGGCTCGCCCGTGGGAGCGGTGCCGAGCAGCTCCGGGATGGCGGTCGTCGAGCCCCAGGCGTAGGGGCGCACAGTGTTGGAGAGGCGGTCCATGGGGTGAGCTTTCTTGTACGGGGTGACGGAGCGACGACACGCGGTGGCGCACAGATGTGGCGACGGTGAAGGTGTGGTGAAGGCGAGGGCGGATCCAGGTCCGGGTGGGGTCCGGTTCCGGGCTCGGGTCCTGGTCCTGGCCCTGGTCCGGGACCAGGTTCGGGTTCGAGTTCGGTTCCGGATCCGGGACCAGGTTCGGGTCAGGGTTGCGCGGGGCCGGGTTCGGCTTACTCGGGGGCGGCCCCGGCGAGGGCGAGATAGACCGTGGCGAAGTCGGTGACGGCGAGCAGCTCGGCCATGCTCTCCAGCTCGCTGCCCTCCTCGGGCTCCAGCTCGCTGATGGCAGTGTCATGGCCGAGCGCGAGTTCGCGGGCTGCGGGGGCCGCGGTCAGTCCGCCGGCCGGCCGGTCCCGGAGCAGGATGACACGGGCGCGCCATGCCTGGGGCTCCTCGACCCGGTCGCGGAAGAAGTCGTCGGGGTCGGCGGCGCCGCCCGCGAAGTGACCGGCCAGCAGCGCGCCGTGTGCCGTGAGGGCTTCGGGCAGCTCTGCGGCGAGGGCGGGGCGGCCGGTCAGTTCGGCCAGTACGGCGGCGAAGCGGCGCCCCGTGGGGGCGGCGGCCGGGCCCTCCGTCCAGATCAGCGGGAGGCTGTCGGCCAACTCCGCGGCGAGGGTCTTGGCCGGGTTGCTGTACGTCGCGATGGCCGGGCCGCAGCGTTCGGCGGTACGGTCCAGCCGGTCGGCGACCAGTTGAAGGGTCTCGGCCGGCGCGGTGAGCAGCCCGACGCGGTCCAGCAGCGCGAGCAGCGGGACGAGCAGGGCCCAGAGCGCGCCGGGGTCTGTTGCCGGCGTCCCTTCGGGTTCGGACCACTCATCGGAGCCGTCGCGTCCGTACGGGCCGGGCTCAACGGACTGTCCGTACGCGCCGTACTGTCCGTACGAGCCGTCCTGCCCGTTCTGGCCGTCCTGTCCGTACTGGCCTTCCTGTCCGTACTGGCCGTTCGGTGCTGTCGCCATCGGGACCATCAGTCCGTGCGTCCCGCCGACGATCTCGCTCAGGGGCGACTGGCGCGGGGCGACGGCGACGACCGTACAGCCGCGGCGGTACGCCTGCTCGGCGAGCAGGGAGAGGCCGGGCTCGCTGCCCTCCGTGGTGGTGATCAGCAGCAGGTCCACGGGGCCCGCCCACCCCGGGAGCGCCCAGCGCAACGCACCCGCCGCGGCGGCGACGCCGGTGGGGCGGAGCCGGGTGACAGGCGCGGCGTTCGCGGTGAGCGCGGTGATCAGATCGGCGACGCCGGTCGCGGCGGCGCCGGAACCGGCGATCAGCACGGCACGCGGGCGGCCTTCCGGTGCGAGTCCGGCGATACCGGCCTCCGCGGTGTGCCGGAGAGCGGTGCGCACGCGCGCTCCGGCCTCCGCGGCGCCGCGCAGCAGACCGTCGCGGTCGGCTCGCGCCAGGGCGTCGGGAGCGTCGAGCAACGACTCGTCGAGCATGGGATGGGCCTCCGATCGCCGGGCGCGGGCCTCGCGGGCACGGGGCGCGGGGCGTTGTGGGCAGCGCTTGCTTGGTCAGGCGGGGCGGCGTGCCTCGTCGACGAGGAGGACCGGGATGTCGTCCCGTACCGGATAGGCCAGGCCGCAGTCCTCGCCGGTGCAGATCAGCTCGGGGGTCTCGGCCGCGGTGCGGTCGCTGAGCGGCGCGTGACAGGCCGGACAGGCGAGGATCTGTAGAAGGCCGGCTTCGAGCGGCATGGGGAGGAGGTCCCTTCGTGCGGGTGGATCGGGCCATGTCAGCGTACCGCCGGGTGCTGTCCGGCGGGGACCGCCCGGCGTGCGCCCGGCGCGATCCGGGACGGGGGAAACGGACGCGCCCCCCTCCCCCAAGACCGAGCCCGACGGCGGACGGCAGACCGCAGACCGCAAACGGCAGGCCGCAGACCGCAGACCGCAGAAGTCCGACGCCTGAGGACGCGCCGACGGGGACTGACCGCCAAGGACTGAAGGACTGACCGCCGGGGACACGCGGTCGGGCGGGCGGCGGCCTACGCGCGGATCAGCGCCAGCGCCTCGTCCCTCACCCGCTCCATCGTCGCCTCGTCGCGCGCCTCGACGTTCAGACGCAGCAGCGGCTCCGTGTTGGAGGCACGCAGGTTGAACCACCAGTCCGCCGCCGTCACCGTCAGCCCGTCGAGTTCGTCGAACGTGACGCCCTCGCGGGAGGCGAAGGCCGCGCGTACCGCCGCCGTACGGGCAGCCTGGTCGTCGACCGTGGAGTTGATCTCGCCGGAGCCCGCGTAGCGGTCGTACGAGGCGACCAGTTCGGACAGCGGCCCTTGCTGGCCGCCGAGCGCCGCCAGGACATGGAGCGCGGCGAGCATGCCCGTGTCGGCGTTCCAGAAGTCGCGGAAGTAGTAGTGCGCGGAGTGCTCGCCCCCGAAGACCGCTCCCCTGGCGGCCATCTCCTGCTTGATGAAGGAGTGTCCGACGCGGGTGCGCACGGGCGTGCCGCCGTGTTCCCTGACGACTTCGGGGACCGACCAGGAGGTGATCAGGTTGTGGATGATCGTGCCGCCGGGGTACTTGGCCAGCTCGCGCGCCGCGACCAGGGCGGTGATCGCCGACGGGGAGACGCCGTGGCCCCGCTCGTCGACGACGAAGCAGCGGTCGGCGTCGCCGTCGAAGGCGAGTCCCAGGTCGGCGCCCTCGGCCAGGACACGGGCCTGGAGGTCCACGATGTTCTTCGGGTCCAGCGGGTTGGCCTCGTGGTTCGGGAACGTGCCGTCGAGCTCGAAGTACATCGGCACCACATCGAGCGGCAGATCCGCGAAGACCGTCGGGACGGTGTGCCCGCCCATGCCGTTGCCCGCGTCCACGACGACCTTCAGCGGGCGGATCGCCGAGACATCGACCAGGGACAGCAGATACGCGGCGTAGTCGGTGAGTGTGTCCCGCTGCCCGAGGTGTCCCGGCTTGGTGACCGAGGCCGGGGCGCCGTCCGTCAGCCAGCCCTCGACCAGCGCGCGGATCTCCGCGAGCCCCGTGTCCTGGCCGACGGGCGCCGCGCCGGCCCGGCACATCTTGATGCCGTTGTACTGGGCGGGGTTGTGCGAGGCGGTGAACATCGCGCCCGGCAGGTCCATGTCCCCCGACGCGTAGTACAGCTGGTCGGTTGAGCACAGCCCGATGATTGTGGCGTCGGCTCCGCGCGAGACGGCGCCCCGGGCGAAGCTCGACGCCAGACCGGGCGAGGAGGGCCGCATGTCATGGCCGATCACGATCGCCTCGGCGCCGGTGACCTCGACGAAGGCGGCGCCGAAGAGTTCCGCGAGACGGTCGTCCAGTTGATCCGGGTACACCCCTCGCACGTCGTACGCCTTCACGAGTTGCGACAAATCGGCCACGGCCAACGCCTCCAGAAGTTCCTGTCACCGCGGTCCCCGGGGCCCGCGCCGCGATCCGATGCGGTCGGTTCAAACTACCCGCCGACGACCTGTCGGCGGTCCGGCGGACAGTCGTAAGTCACTAAACCTCGGCGACAAACGTCGGCGACGCGCCCAAGGACCTCACGGCCCACGGCCCAAGGTGCAAGGCCGTCAGCACCTCAGGGAAGCATCCACCCCAGCACCGCGGTGCTCTGCCCCAGCACGATGAGACACATCACCAGCAACAGCACCAGGCTCCAGGGCAGTACCTTCCGCAGCAGATCCCCTTCCTTGCCCGCGAGTCCGACCGCCGCGCACGCGATCGTCAGGTTCTGTGGCGAGATCATCTTGCCGAGAACGCCCCCGGAACTGTTCGCCGCGGCGAGCAGTTCGGGCGACAGGCCGGACTGGGCCGCCGCCGTCACCTGGAGCGCGCCGAAGAGAGCGTTGGCCGACGTGTCCGAGCCCGAGACCGCGACGCCGAACCACCCCAGAATCGGCGAGAGGAACGCGAGTCCCGCGCCCGCCGCGGCGACGAAGTGGCCGATGGTGCCCGCCTGTCCGGAGAGATTCATGACGTACGCGAGGGCCAGTACGGAGGTGACGGTGAGGATCGCGTACCGAAGTTCGTACACGGTCGCGGCCCACTCCCGCGCCGCGTCCCCCGCGCGTACGCCGAGCACAATGGCCGTGAAGAGTCCCGCGAGCAGTACGAGCGTGCCCCCGGTCGCGACGAGTGGCAGGGAGAAGAGGTTGGCGCCCACGCGGTTCCCGTCCGGGTCCGCGGCATCGAGGAACGGCCAGTCGAACACCCTCGTCGCCTTCGCCAGCGCCTCCTTGACCGGCGGGATCTGGGCGACGGAGAAGATCAGCACGATCAGTGCGTAGGGAGCGTAGGCGCGCAGCACTTCGGGGCGCGGGTCCTCGCGGTCCAGGTCCTCGCTCCGTACGCCCGTGAGCACCGCGGCACGCACCGGCTCCGCCGCGGGCCTGCGGGCCGAGGGTACGGCCACCAGCGCCGCCGCTCCGGCCAGCGCGGCGCCGATGTCGGCGAGTTGGGCGGAGACGTAGTTGGCGGCGGCGAACTGCGCGACGGCAAAGGCGATTCCGCACGCCAGCGCGGGCAACCAGGTCTCGCGCAGCCCCCGTCGGCCGTCGACGAGCCAGACCAGTACGAGCGGTACGACGAGCGCGAGCAGCGGGGTCTGCCGGCCGACGACCGACGCGACGGTGTCCAGCGGCAGATCGGTGACCTGCGCGAGCGTCACCACGGGGGTGCCCATCGCGCCGAACGCCACGGGCGCGGTGTTGGCGACGAGCGAGACGACGGCGGCCTTGACCGGCGAGAAGCCGAGCGCCACCAGCATCACCGAACAGATGGCCACCGGCGCCCCGAAGCCCGCGAGCGCTTCGAGCAGCGCGCCGAAGCAGAAGGCGATGACGAGTGCCTGGATACGGGGGTCGTCGGAGAGCCGCCCGAAGGACCGCCGCAGGATGTCGAAGTGCTGCGTACGGACCGTCATCCGGTACACCCAGAGGGCGTTGACGACGATCCACATGATCGGGAAGAGCCCGAAGAGCGCTCCCTGGGCACCGGCCGAGAGGGTCTGGCCGAGGGGCATACCGAAGACGATCCAGCCCACCAGCACGGCGACGGCGAGACCGATGACCCCCGCGCGGTGGGCTTTCATGCGGACGGCACCGAGCAGGATCAGTACGGTGGCCAGCGGGAGGGCGGCGACGAGGGCGGAGAGGGCGAGCGAGTCGGCGACGGGTTCCAGTTGCTGTACGTACACGACAGTCCTCCGGATTCCGCGATACGGAAACTGATCTCTCACGGGTGGGGGAATGCTCGTGTCCATGCCAAGGCGAGGTCAATGGTCCGTACAGGATCTGTACCGGAAAAGATGTCGATGAGACGACGAGCCCGAAACTCAGGACTCAGGACTCAGGGCCCGGGACTCACCACGGGGGACTCAACCAGGACCCGAGACTCGGGCCCCGAGACCCAGGACCAGAGGGTCAGCGGGGCCGGAACCCAGCAGGCGCAGAGCTCAGGGCGCAGAACTCAGGGCTCAGGGCTCAGGAGAGCGCAGCACCCGCAGATGCCCCCGGCGCCCGGCCTCGGTCGGATCCGCCCCGCGCGCACCGTTGCCACCGCCCCCCGCCGCGCGCTCCTGCGGACGTGCGGCTTCGCGTACGGCGTTCGCGAGCGCCTCCAGATCGTCACCGCTGGGGCGCGCAGGGGCCGAGCCGTCCGTCAGACGGACGACCTCCCAGCCACGCGGAGCGGTCAGCCGCTCGCTGTGTTCCGCACACAGGTCGTAGCAATGGGGCTCGGCGTAGGTGGCGAGCGGGCCGAGGACCGCGGTCGAATCGGCATAGACGTACGTCAGTGTCGCGACAGCAGGGCGGCCGCACGCGGTGCGCGAACAGCGACGTACAGGGCTCACGATGTTGGACGGTACCGCACTCTTGAGCGGGCCGCGACGACTCTCCACCAGGTCACTCCCCCGTGTCGCGGCGCGATATCCCACTCAACTTGGCCGGAAGTAACTGCCCTGACCTGCATGGAAAGAGGAGTGACCGAACGGCGACACTCCGTTACACGGTCACGACTTGGGACAAAAGCCGTCAATGACGGCGAGGGCACTGATCGCGGGGACGCCTGGAATCGAGCGCAAGCTTGGCCGGAATGCTCAATATGCGACATGCCGTACGAGGCGGGCGGCAGCCGCGATATCGGCGGCGCGGGGAGGGCTACCCTGCGTCAGTGATGGACAGTCCTGTACCGCCCCGCCCGACCGAGCCACGGCCGCGCCGCCGCGACCGTCACGGCCGCGGTATGCGTGGGCCCGTCGCCCCGCCCCAGGTGCCGCTCTCGACCAGCCGCTCCGAGTCCTTCCGCGATCTCGTGCGGGACTCGGTGGACCGGCTGGAGCGGCGCTGGCCCCAGCTGGCCGAGGTGGATTTCCTGGTCATGGAGGTGCCGACCCCGCAGGACGACACCGTGCCGCTCGGCAGCTCGGTCCCGGCCGGGAAGGACCACCCGGCGCGGATCCTGATCTACCGGCGGCCCGTGGAGATCCGTACCAAGAACCGCGACGACCGCGCGCTGCTGGTGCACGAGGTCGTGGTCGAGCAGGTCGCGGAACTGCTGGGGCTGGCGCCCGAGTCCGTCGATCCCCGGTACGGACAGGAGTGAGGGCGGGCCCGGACACCGCCGGGCCTGCCCTCGGACCACACCACCGGGCCCGCCCCTCGGAGCGCACCACCGAGCCCGCCCACCAGACCGCACACCGGGCGGACCACGCCGCTCCGCACCACGCCGCTCCGAGAAGACTCTCTAGCTGCCGTCGTCCAGGATCGACAGGTCCTCCCTGGCCTTCGGTACGGAGACGGTCCCCCGGTCGTCCGGCAGCGTCTGGACCGTGAACATCGGGACATCGTCCTCAGGCAGCGCCAGCGTGCGCGCGGCGTGGACCGGACCGCCCCCCGGCTCCGGCTCGACCGTCAGCGCGTACGAACCCTTCAGCCCGCCGGGCACCGGCGGCGTGACCGCCAGGGTCGTACCGCCCTTGACCGTGTACGTCTTCTCCGCCGGCTCGCCGCCCTCGGTGCCCGCCGAGGCCGTGACCTTGACCTTCGCGGTCGCGCCAGGCGCGGTCAGCGAAAGCGTCGAGCCCTTGTCCCGGTTGTCGGCGACGGTCGACCGCGACGCGATCGCCGCGGTCGCCGGGATGAACGCGATCTCCCGCTTCTCGCCCTTTCCGCGCACCACACGCAGCGCCGCGACCACCGGGGCCGGGCGCCCGCCCTCCGCCGGGGAGAGGATCAGCGAACCTGCCTGGCCCTTGGTGATGTCCGCCAGTTCGAGGCTCGCCGTCATCTGCGACTTGATGTGCAGGCTCTCGTTGCCCGCCGGGGTGATCGTGCTCTCGGCGCCCGCCAGTTGCACCTTCAGATCGGCGTCGTCGGAGCCCGTCGCGAACGCCACGAGCCGTACATCCGTGGCGTCCGCCGGGATTCCGGGCAGCACCAGTCGGGCCGCCGGATCCGCGGCGGCGGCCAGCCAGTCGGTGCCCCCCGCGGAGTCCGCGACGCGCACCGCCGCGCCCACCCGGCCGGAGCGGGTGGTGACATGGACGGTCACATCGGTCTCGGCCGCGGTGGTCAGGGTGGAGAGCAGCACCGGCACACTGGACCTGGCGGGCACCGGAATACCCTCGCCCACCTCCGACTTGACCGCGCCGTCCTTCCCGTACAGCTCGATGTCGGCGACGGCCGCGGTGTCGTCGGGGTTGGTGAGATGGACGTAGTCCTGGCGCGACCTCTCCGTGCTCGCGCCGGGGAACCAGAAGTCCGTGTCCGGGGCCGTGCAGCTCAGGCCGAGCACTCCGCGCGCGTCGCCGACGCCGACCGTGGTGGTCTGCTGGGTGGTCCAGCCGGGCGCGAACCGGCCGGTGGCCATGCCGACGAGAGCGGGTGCCTCCGCGCCGCTCGCCTCCACGGACACGGGTTTGCCGGGCTCCTTCAGGCTGATGAAGGGCTTGTCCTTCGCCGGATCCTTCGTCGCGCCCTCCGCGTCCGTCCCGTCCTTCGCCTTGTCGTCGGAGGCACCCGTGTCGGCGCCGTCGACCAAGGTGACGACGGACTCCGCCAGTTCGGCCGAGCCGGCCGAACCACTGTCCGCCGTGCCCGCCGGTGTGATGGAGGTGTACGTCGTCTCCGCGACGTCCGAGACGCTCGGCGCCGGACAGAGCTGGCTGGTGCGCTCCACGGGCAGCCGGGCCGGGGTCCCGTCGGCGGCCGCGCCACCCGCGTCGGGCGCGGTCAGGGCGGCGAAGCCGGTGACGGCGGCGAGAGCGGTGGCGGCCGCGATCAGGGAGAGGGTCGTACGGTTCACTGGTTACTGCTCCCGTCGGGGCGCTGGCGCTGTTCGTTCTCCGTGCCGTCGGCGTAGGGCCGCTGGGCCCCGGGGGGCTGCTGAGGCCCGGGGGACTGCTGGGGCTGCTGGGGCTGCTGCCCGTAGCCGTACGGGTCGTACTGCGACGGGTCGTACTGCCCCTCCCCTTGGAACTGGCCTTCCCCCTGGAACTGCCTTTCGCCTTGGAACTGGCCTTCCCCCTGGAACTGACCGGCGGGGTACTGCCCGCCCTGGTACTGCCCCTCCTGATACTGGCCCGCGGGGTACTGGCCCTCCTGGTACGGGTCCGCCGGGTACTGCTGATACGGCTGCTGGTACTGGCCTTCGCCGTACTGTTCGCCGTACTGCCGCTCGTTCGGGTACTGGGCCTGCGCGTACCCCGCGCCCGAGTAGGTGCCGGCGTCCCAGTCGCCGTACGCGGCCTGCTCCGGCACCGTCCCGTAGGCCGACTGCCGCTCACCCTGGTCGACTTGGCCCTGACCGACGTGACCCTGCCCGCCGCCGTACTGCTCCTCGACGGGCGCCCCGGGTCCGGAGGGCGCCGGCGGAACGGCCGGCTGCCGCGCGGTCGCGTGCTCCCCCGCCTCACCCTTCCCAGGTGCCCCGGCGCCCGGATCGGACTCCGGGCCCGGTCCCTCCGCCTCGCCCTCCGCCGCCGCGCGCAGCCTGCGCGCGCGCCGGCCGTCGCCCGCCAACGCCTGTGCCGGGATGTCGATGTCCTCGTCGGGCAGATCGTCGTCGATCTCCCGGCGGCGCCCCGGCAGGGCGAGCACCAGCAGGACGACGGCGAGCGCGCCCTGCGCCCAGATCCACGCGGTGTGCGTGATCGGGTCCTCGTAGGTGAGGTCGAGACGGCCGCCCTCGGCGGGCAGTTCGAAGCCCTGGGCCCAGTCGTCGACGGTCTTCTTCGTCAGCACCTTGCCGTCGAGCGTGGCCTGCCAGCCGTCGGCGGCCCGGTCGGCGATGCGCAGCACCCGGCCGGAAGCACCGGCCGGGATCTTCGTGTGTGCCTCGACCGGCTCGGACGCCACGGCCAGCGGCTCGCCCTCGCCCTTGCCGTCGACGATCGTGGCCCGCGAGATCTGCCGGTCGACGCGCCACAGCGCGCTGCCGTCCAGCTGGCTCAGCCGGGTCAGCCCCGGGGTGGCGTCCAGCACCCGGCTGGTCTGCCGCGGCACACCGTCCCGTACGAGTACGTAGCGGATCGCGAAGCCACTGAGCTGGTCGGTCTGGTCGGCGCCGGAGCCCGCGACCAGATTGGCGACGACCTTGTCGAGCCGCGGATCGCCGCCGCCCGCCGCGGTCAGCTCGGCGTCACCGAGCCGCCCGCCCGAGCCGCGCACCAGCGAGTACGAGACCTCGGCCGCCGACGTACCGCCGAGAACGAGCGTGCGCGGCTGGTCGCGGGTGATGCTCTCCTCCGCGACGAACGCGGGGACCTGCACAGGGTCGCGGCGCTCCAGCGGTCCTGACGCGCCGCTGATCATCCAGCCGAACGCGGCGAGCAGCGGGGCGAGGCCCGCCGCGACGGCGATGAGTACGGCGACGGGCTGGCGCCAGCCGAAGCTCTCCGCGGCGACACGTTCCCGTGCGCCGTCCGCGCCGAGCACCGCCGCCGCGATCAGCGCGAGTCCGTAGAGCAGCGTGGCGGGTCCGGCCCAGCCGGAGTTGTTGGTGAGTACGGCGAAGACCAGCGCGAGGATCGCGACGGCCCAGGCCGTGCGGATCGCGAACTGCCGCTCACCGCGCAGCAGCGCCGCCAGCGCGGCGAACACGATCCCCATCAGCAGGACGCCGCCGGCGGCCTTGGGACCGCCGGGGCTGATGCCGAGCAGATCGAGCGCGGAGGCCGTGCCCGTACCGAACTCAAGCCCCGCCTCCTGGAAGAAGGCGGACGGCGAGGTGAGCAGCGAGAGCGACCAGGGCGCGAGCAGCAGCAGCGGTGTGCCGAGCCCGCCGAGCACCCGCGGCCCGTACGCGGCGAGGTCGTCGCGGCGCAGCGCCAGGACACCGAGGCCGAGCAGCAGCGCCACCGGCCATACGACCGGGGTGAAGGCCATCGCGAACGTCAGCAGGAAGGCATACGCCCAGGTGGCCCGCCAGCTGCCGCGGCTCTCCCCGCTCGCGACGCCGCCCGCCCCGCCGCGCATCCCGTAGGCGGCGACGGCGGACCGGGCGATCAGCGGCAGCAGGATGGCGAGTACGGCCGTACCGAGCCGTCCGGTGGCCAGCGCGCCGGTCGCGGCGGGCAGGAAGGCGTACGCGATGCTCGCCCAGGCGCGCAGCAGCCGGGATTCGACCAGTGGCCGTGAGGCGAAGTAGGCGGTGACTCCGGCCAGCGGGACCGAGCAGACCAGCAGGAGGGTCAGCGCGAAGCCGGTGGAACCGAGGAACAGCGCGGAGAGCGCGGCGAGTACGGCGAGATAGGGGGGCGCGGTCTCGGTGACGCCCGTACCGACGGGATGCCAGCCGTCGGCGTAGCGCGACCAGAGCTCGCCGACATCGGCGGGCGCGGGCAGCAGCGCCCCGCCCGCGAGCGCGCCGCCGCCGAAGAGTCCGCGGCAGGCGACGAGCGAGACGAGCAGCAGGATTCCGAAGAGGACGGGGCCGGGCTTGTGCGCGAGCTTCTTCAGCCGGGCGAACTGCTCGATCTCCATGAAGTCGGCTTCGTCACCGCCCGGCCCCGACTCGACGGCGCCGTGCCGTGAGCCGCCCGCGTCGGCGTCCGAGTCGCCGCCGAGGCTGCCGGCGATCTGTTCGACGGTGGCCCGGACCGTGGCGCCGGGCGGCGGGAAGAGCGGGCGCAGCTCGGCCGCTTCGACGACGCCCTTGCCGCGCTGCCGCCGCGCGCTGATGATCCGGCCGGGCCGCAGCAGGGTGCCGAAGAGCCCCATCACCTCGTCGACGGCCTGGCCCGGCACCTTGCCCACGAGATAGGCGAGGGTGCGCAGCAGCGTGCCGACGACAAGACGGAGCAGTACGTAGGGCAGGACGGTGGCCCGCGCGTTGACGAGCATGGTGTAGACGGCGCCGGCCTTGTCGACGCGGTGCGGGTTGACGACGGAGCGGCCCGCGCAGTCGACCGTACGGCGCTCCCGTGCGGCGGCCTCGGCGTGCCGCAGGACGGCGTCGGGGGCGACGAGCACCCGGTGTCCTGCGGCGTGCGCGCGCCAGCACAGGTCCACGTCGTCACGCATCAGGGGGAGCCGGCGGTCGAAGCCGCCGAGTTCGTCCCAGACGTCGCGCCGGATGAGCATGCCGGCGCTGGAGACGGACAGGACGGTACGGACCTGGTCGTGCTGGCCCTGGTCCTGTTCGCGCCGGTCGAGTCCGGTCCAGCGGCGTCCGCTGTTGGCGATGGAGACGCCGACTTCGAGGAGTTGCTTGCGGTCGTACCAGCCGCGGAGTTTGGGCCCGACGACCGCCGCGTACTGGTCGGAGTCGGCGACGCGCAGCAGTTCGGCGAGTGCGTCGGGGGCGGGTGCGCAGTCGTCGTGGAGGAGCCAGAGCCACTGCACCGGTTCGCCGTGCGGCAGTTCGGGCATGTCGTACGTGTCGTCGCGCCAGCTCCGGGTCACCGGATCCCAGCCGCTGGGCCGCTTGAGATAGGGCAGATCGTCGGGCGTGAGCACCCCGGCGGTGCGTACCGCCTCCTCCACGGCCGTACCGAAGCCGGACCGGCGCGCGAGATGCAGGACGCGCTCCGGGCCGAGCGCTTCGGTGAGCAGCCGGGCGGAGTCGTCGGCGCTGCCGGTGTCGGCTGCCATGACGTTCTGTACGGGTCGTTCCTGGCCCAGCAGCCCGGCGAGGGCGTCGGGCAGCCAGCGCGCACCGTCGTGGGCGACGAGCACCGCGGTCACGACGTGCCGCGGGAACTCGGGGGCGCTGGCGGTGGCGGAAACGAACGCGGCGGTGGTGGGGGACATTGAGGTAGCGGGCCCTCCGGCCGGGGGGTCGCCCCGAAGGGGCGTGGGAGCGTCTCGGACGGGGCCCCACACTAACGGTAGGGGGGAGGGGCGGCGGACGGGCGGGAAACACAACGGTCCGCCGTCTGCGGGGAGGTGCAGACTGCGGACCGTGCCATACATGGGGAGTGGTGCTGGTCGTTCCGGTCGACCGGCCGGTCTTCGGCCCCGGCCACCGCGAGGGGACCGGCAAGGCGGCGGTCAGATCGCGGCCTTCTTCAGTCGGCGCCGTTCACGTTCCGACAAGCCGCCCCAGATACCGAATCGCTCGTCATTGGCGAGGGCATACTCAAGGCATTCGGATCGGACCTCACAGGCGAGACAGACCTTCTTGGCCTCACGCGTGGAACCGCCCTTCTCGGGGAAGAAGGACTCGGGATCTGTCTGGGCGCACAAGGCGCGCTCCTGCCAGCCGAGTTCCTCGTCCGCGTCCTCGACCAGCAGTTGCTGGAACAGCTCGGTCATGTGCGCCCCTCGTCTGTCTTTTGCGTCCCCGTGATGTGGCCGCTATCGATTTCGGCCGAACGACACGAGTGAAATTACAAGTGCGTGGCTCCGGCCAGGTCAAGCCGAGATCTGCTATTGGGCCCGGTATTCACTCTGCGGAACCAAGGCTATGCGGAAAGTGTTCAAATCACCAAAAACCTGACACATGCCACTGGCCTGTTCGCATCCACCCCCTTCTCGACAAGAGAGACGCCGAAAACCGCAACCTTGTTGCGGATCACCCCCCGGAAGCGATCCGGATCACAGTCTGATCACGAGGGGCGTGAAGGTGTTTACGAGCACAGTCGCTGCCCGATGTGTCCGCGTCCACTGCCATGCAAACCACTCCGCGACTGGATCAACCGGATGAGGTGAAACATTGCGGCCAAATCGCCCATTGAGTTGACATCCGTCACCGGATTCGCAACCTTTGGTTCCATGTCAGCGAACCCCGCGCCCACCGCGACCCACCTCCGTGGACACCGCAGCGCTCTCCGGGCCCGCTGTCGCTGTTCCAGCTCCGCCTGCTGTTGACGCCTCCGGGCTCCGGCCGTCCGCTCCACTCCCGCTGATCACCCTCGTGTGATCTCCCACGCGTCTTTCCGCGCGTCGCCCGTGCGATTCCGCGCACCCGTCGCGTCCCCGCCGCGGGCCCCCCTTTTCTTCCTGCTCCTTCCTTTCTTCCTGCTCCTTCCGCCGAGGAACCACCGCCCCATGAACAGCGACAGCGACCTCCAGATCGCCGGCGACCTCCTTGAGGTCCCGCACCTTCTCCAGCCCGCCCGGGAGCACCCGGCGACAGTGGCCGAGTTCGCGGGCCTCGCGCGCGCCCTCG
This sequence comes from Streptomyces sp. NPDC094034, assembly GCF_040303865.1. Classification (NCBI taxonomy): domain Bacteria; kingdom Bacillati; phylum Actinomycetota; class Actinomycetes; order Kitasatosporales; family Streptomycetaceae; genus Streptomyces; species Streptomyces sp. NPDC094034. Next base: position 20,986 of record NZ_JBEOUD010000031.1, read on the forward strand.
CCGCCGACCGCGCGCAGTGGGCCCCGCTCGTCCAGTACGACGCCACCAGCCGCTGGTATCACCGGCTGCGCACGGGACCCGGTTATGAGGTGTGGCTGCTCTCCTGGGTGCCCGGCCAGAGCAGCGGATCACACGACCACGGCCGGTCCTCGGGGGTACTGACCGTGCTCGCGGGCGAGCTGACGGAGCGTTCGGAGAGTGGGAGCCGCACTCTCGCGCCGGGCGCGCAGCGGGTTTTCGCGCCGGGCTATGTCCATGAGGTGGTCAATGACGCGATCGAACCGGCCGTGAGTCTGCACATCTACTACCCGGGTCTGACCGAGATGCCCATGCACTCCGCGCGCTGCGCCCCGGCGGCGCAGGATGTCGTCCCCGCCTGACCACCCGGAGCCCTCCCGTCGCCCGACCACCGCCCCCCAACGATCAGCCTTCGGCTGACACACTGGCCCTCCCGTCGCCCGACCACCACCCCCCAACGATCAGCCTTCGGCTGACACACTGTCTCTATGCGCATTGTGGTTCTGGCCGGCGGTATCGGCGGCGCCCGCTTTCTCCGCGGCCTCAAGCAGGCCGCGCCGGACGCGGACGTCACGGTGATCGGCAACACCGGTGACGACATCCATCTGTTCGGGCTGAAGGTCTGCCCCGACCTCGACACGGTGATGTACACCCTCGGCGGTGGCATCGATGAAGAACAGGGCTGGGGGCGTACGGACGAGACGTTCCAGGTCAAGACCGAGCTGGCGGCGTACGGCGTGGGGCCCGAGTGGTTCGGCCTCGGCGACCGCGACTTCGCCACCCATATCGTCCGCACGCAGATGCTCGGCGCGGGCTATCCGCTGAGCGCCGTCACCGAGGCGCTCTGTGCCCGCTGGAAGCCCGGCGTACGGCTGCTGCCGATGTCCGACGACCGCGTCGAGACGCATGTCGCCGTCGATGTGGACGGCGAGCGCAAGGCCGTCCACTTCCAGGAGTACTGGGTGAAGATGCGGGCGTCCGTGGAGGCCCAGGCGGTCGTCCCGGTCGGCGCCGACCAGGCCAAGCCCGCGCCGGGGGTGCTGGAGGCGATCGCCGCGGCCGACGTCATCCTCTTCCCGCCGTCCAACCCCGTGGTCAGCATCGGCACGATCCTGGCCGTGCCCGGTATCCGGGAGGCCATCGCCGAGGCGGGTGTCCCGGTCGTCGGCCTCTCCCCCATCGTCGGGAACGCGCCGGTGCGCGGCATGGCCAACAAGGTGCTCGCCGCGATCGGCGTCGAGTCGACGGCCCAGGCCGTCGCCCTGCACTACGGCTCGGGGCTGCTCGACGGCTGGCTGGTCGACACCGTGGACGCCGCGGCCGTGGCCGGGATCGAGAGCGCGGGGATCCGCAGCCGCGCCGTCCCCCTGATGATGACGGACCCGGCCGCGACCGCCGCGATGGCCCGTGAGGCGCTGGCGCTGGCCGAGGAGGTACGGGCATGACGTCGTACCGCGTCCGCGCCCTGCCCGGACTTCCCGAGGTCCGGCCCGGCGACGATCTCGCCAAGCTGATCGTGGCCGCCGGTCCCGGGCTCGTCGACGGCGATGTCCTGCTGGTCACCTCCAAGATCGTCTCCAAGGCGGAGGGCCGGATACTCGCGGCCAATGATCGTGAGGCGGCCATCGAGGCGGAGACCGTACGGGTCGTCGCACGGCGCGGACCCCTCCGCATTGTCGAGAACAAGCAGGGTCTGGTCATGGCGGCGGCCGGCGTCGACGCCTCCAACACCGCCGCCGGAACAGTGCTGTTGCTGCCCGAGGACTCCGACGCCTCCGCCCGGGCGATACGGGAGGGGCTGCGGGACGCGCTCGGCGTGGACGTCGGGGTGATCGTCACCGACACCTTCGGACGGCCCTGGCGCAACGGCCTCACCGATGTGGCGATCGGGGCCGCCGGCGTGCGCGTCCTGGAGGATCTGCGCGGCGGGACCGACGTCCAGGGCAATCCGCTGAACGCGACCGTCATCGCCCTCGCCGACGAACTGGCCGCCGCCGGTGATCTGGTGAAGGGCAAGGCCGAGGGGCTGCCGGTCGCCGTCGTGAGCGGCCTGGGCCACCTCGTGGGCGACACGGACACGGACGCGCGGGCGATGGTGCGGGTCGCCGCGGACGACATGTTCCGGCTCGGCACGTCCGAGGCGGTGCGCGAAGCGGTCACCCAGCGCCGTACGGTCCGGGAGTTCACGGACGAGCCGGTCGACCCGGGAGCGGTACGGCGCGCGATCACGGCCGCCGTCACCGCCCCGGCGCCGCATCACACGACACCGTGGCGGTTCGTCCTCCTGGAGTCACCCGGATCGCGGCTGCGCCTCCTCGACGCCATGCGTGACGCCTGGGTCGCGGACCTGCGCCGTGACGGCAAGTCGGAGGAGTCCATCGCCAACCGGGTCCGCCGCGGCGACCTCCTGCGCAAGGCGCCGTATCTGGTGGTGCCGTGCCTGGTCACCGACGGCTCGCACACCTACGGCGACGCCCGGCGCGACGGCGCGGAGCGCGAGATGTTCGTGGTCGCCATGGGCGCGGGCGTGCAGAACTTCCTGGTGGCGCTGGCCGGTGAGCGGCTCGGTTCCGCGTGGGTCTCCTCGACGATGTTCTGCCGGGATGTCGTACGGGACGTGCTGGACCTGCCCGCGGACTGGGACCCGATGGGCGCGGTGGCGGTGGGCCACGCGGCGGCTCCGCCGAGGGAACGCCCGGCGCGGTCGCCGGAGTCCTTCCTCACGGTGCGGTAGCCGGTCTTCTCACCGCCCGGTTCTCGGCGCCCGGTGCTCACAGCCGGGTTCTCACCGCTCGGTACTCACAGCCGGGCGATGTTCCGGACCTCCATCCGGGGCGCCCTGCGGGCCGGGGTCCGGCCGCTGAGCAGGATCAGCCGGGTCGCGCGGTGCCGCTGACCGGCGTACGGGGCGAGGAGTTCGAGCATCGCCGCGTCGTCGGCGTCCCGGTCGTCCGCGAGCGCGTGGCCGATGATGCCGGGGAGATGCAGATCGCCGACGGTGACGGCGTCGGGGGCGCCGTTGGAGCGCTGCACGACCTCGGCGGCGGTCCACGGGCCGATCCCGGGGATCAGCTCCAGCCGGGCGGCGGCGCGCTCCGGTTCCATCGCCGCGGCCTCCTCCATCCGGCGCGCGACCCGGACGGCGCGCAGGATCGTCGAGGAGCGCTTGGCGTCGACACCGGCCTTGTGCCACTCCCAGGACGGGATCATCGCCCAGGTCCGGGCGTCGGGCATGACGTACAGCCGCTCGTGCGCGAGTCCCGGGGTCGGGCCAGGGGCGGGCTCGCCGTGCCCGCGCACCAGGATCCGCCAGGCGCGGTACGCCTCGACGGTGGTGACCTTCTGCTCCAGCACGGACGGGATCAGCGACTCCAGCACCAGCCCGGTGCGGCAGAGCCGCAGTCCCGGCCGGCGCCGCTGGGCCTCGACGACGAGGCGGTGCCGGGGGACGAACGCGTCCGGGTCGTCGCCCGCGCCGAGCAGTTCCGGAAACTGCTCCAGCATCCACGCGGCGCCCTCGCCCCACGCCTCGGCCTCCACGACGCCACCGCGCCGCACGACCCGCAGCGTGCCGGGCCCGGCGGGCGTCCGGGAGGCCCGCCACACGGAACCGTCCGGGTAGGCGCGAAAGGTCGGATCGGCGGGCCCGCGCCTGAGCGGCCCGAGCACGAGCCCGAGGTCGTAGGGGTCGGGGGGCGTCCACTGGCGCCGCAGCCCGGGGCCCTGCCCGGTGCGGGGCGCGGGCGCGCGGCGGGGCGCGGGTACGGGTCGTTGTGCGAAGCGTCCAGCCACGGTTGCGGTCCTCGGAGGTCGGGGTCACCCCCGAGGCTAGGCGCTGCGCTCGTTGGCGGGGGCGGGGGGTCGTTGTGCGTTTCGGCGGCTGCCGGTGGTCAGCGGGAGCCACACCGCACCCCGCACCCGACCACGCACCCGCACGCCGCCGGAGGCGCACCGCACCACGCACCCCGCCGGGGGGCGCAGCACCCCTATGCGTCGGAGGAGAACCGCACCGCCCCCGCCGGCAGCACCGCGTCGCACCACACCCGTACCCCCTGCCTCAGTTCGTTGTCCGCACCCACCACCGCCCCGTCCCCCACCACCACGTCCGACAGCACCGCCCGCGCCCCCACCCGCGCCCCCGTGCCTATCAGCGAGTTCGTGATGACCGCGCCCGGTTCCACGATCGCGCCGTCCAGGATCGCGCTGCCCGCGACGCGCGCGCCGTCGCCGATCAGGGCCGCCGGGCCGATCACCGTGCCGCCGGTGAGCTTCGCGTCGGGGGCGACCGTGGCCGTGGGCAGGATCAGGCGTTCGCCGCACCGGCCCGGGACCGCCGGGGACGGGGCGCGGCCGAGGACGAGGTCCGCCGAGCCGCGTACGAAGGCCTGGGGGGTGCCCAGATCGAGCCAGTACGTGGAGTCGACCATGCCCTGGAGATGCGCGCCGGCGGCCAGCAGGCCGGGGAAGGTCTCCCGTTCCACCGAGACCGGCCGGCCCTCCGGGATGGAGTCGATCGCCGAGCGCCGGAACACGTAGGCGCCCGCGTTGATCTGGTCGGTGACGATCTCCTCGGGTGTCTGCGGCTTCTCCAGGAAGGCCGTCACCCGCCCGTTGGCGTCGGTGGGGACCAGACCGTAGGCGCGCGGGTCCTCGACGCGTGTCAGGTGGAGGGAGACCTCCGCGCCGGACGACGCGTGGGTCCGCACGAGCGCCCTGATGTCGAGGCCCGTCAGGATGTCGCCGTTGAAGATCAGCACCGGGTCGTCGGGCCCGGAGTCCAGCCGGGAGGCGACGTTCCGGATGGCGCCTCCCGTACCGAGGGGTTCCCGCTCGGTCACGTACTCCAGGCTCAGACCGAGGGAGGAGCCGTCGCCGAAGTAGGGCTCGAAGACCTCGGCGAGATAGGACGTGGCGAGGACGATGTGTTCGACGCCCGCCGCGCGTGCCCGTGCCAGCTGGTGTGTGAGGAAGGGGACACCGGCCGCCGGCACCATCGGCTTGGGGGTGCGGGCGGTGAGCGGCCGTAGCCGGGTGCCCTTGCCGCCGACCAGGAGGATCGCTTCTGTCACCGTGTCGTCTCCGCTTCCTGCTGGGGTCGGCGCTTCCGTCCGTACATGCATACACGTACGCGCACAGAGAACCGACCAGTGTTCGCGACCGCTCGCGTCAGCGGCGCTGGTATGTGCCCGCCGACTTGCGTACGGCGCTGAGCTTCCCGTAGAGCCGGTTTCCCGGGCAGTCCGTGGAGAATCCGTCCCGGTGCCCGGAGATGGCGTTGAGCCTGACCTTTCTGCCCTTGCCGTACTTTCCGCTGCCGCCGGATGTCAGCGTGACCTTCCCCCGTGCGTGGATGCCGTGCAGCCCGAGCTTCCACGCGGAGAGCTTGGCGACGGCGGTTGTCGCGGCGGCGCGCGGATTGGTGCCGCCGTAGGTGCCGAGGACGGCGATGCCCACGCTGTTGGTGTTGAAACCGAGTGTGTGGGCGCCCCGTACGGGCCTCGTCACTCCCCCGGCGCGGCCTTCGTAGATGTTTCCGCACTTGTCGATGGCGAAGTTGTAGCCGATGTCGCGCCAGCCACTGCTCTTGACGTGGTAGCGGTAGATACCGCGCAGGACGGAGGGCGCCTGCTTGCAGCTGTAGTTGTTGCCCGTGGCGCTGTGGTGGACGAAGGCGACCTTGACGGTCCTTGAGTAGCCGAGTTGTTTCTCGCGGAGCCTCTCGTCCGCGCCCCATCTCTTGCGCGGGATGATCCGCGGGCGCGGTGCGGCGTACGACCTCGCGGAGTCGGGGAGCACGGGCGGTGTCCCGGCCCTGGGCAGGGTCGGGGGCGCGTCCTCGGGTGCGGGCCAATCGCCGCTGCCCTCGGGGGAGATGGCGGTGTCGGGCAGGGGCCGGCCGTCGTCCTGGGGGTCCTCTCCCGGGTCGATCAGTTCGAGCCGTAGCCCGTGCGGCAGCGGCGTGTGTGTCGGTCCGCTCCCGTCCTCCTCGGCGGCCCGTACGCGTAGTTCCACGCCGTCCGAGCCACCGACCCAGAGCGGGGCGGTGGAGCCGCGCGTGTGTCCCGAGTCCCGCTCCGTCGTACCGGGGTCCGCGCCGTGTTCCTGATTGTGCGTCTCCAGGTCCTGCCAGTCGGACCAGAGGTGTGAACCGGTCGCGCGGGTACGGACCTGGACCGTGCCGTGGAGTTCGGCGTCGGCGTCGTCCCAGACGACTCCGAGCAGCGAGAAGGGACTGACGTCGCGTCGCGTCACGCCCTGTTCCGCGGCGCCCATGGACCGGTTCGAGCCGACCGTGCTCAGGGGAAGCGACTGGGTGGAGCCCGGTTCGGCGGGCGTCCCCGTGTGCTGTGTGGCCTGTGGGACTTGTGGGGCGGCGCTCGCGCCCGACGGGGACAGCGGGAGGACCAGGGCGGCGGTGCACGCGACGCCGATCGAGGTTGCAAGTGAGGCACGCATGTGCCGATCCTGGGCGCGACCCGACCACCACGCAGGTCGGGAAAACTGACGGCCCGTCGGTCCAACCGGTGTACCCCGTCACCGGTACGGCGGTGGCACTCCGGCGCTCCGGCGTACCCTTTCCCGGGTGAACTCCAGCGACCGTACCCCCGCCGACCTGCTGCGATCCGCTCTCGCCACAGACCCGGCCCGCCCCTTGGTCACGTTCTACGACGATGCCACCGGTGAGCGCGTCGAATTGTCCGTGGCCACCTTCGCCAATTGGGTGTCCAAGACCGCGAATCTGCTTCAGGGCGATCTCGCCGCCGCGCCCGGCGACCGGCTCGCGCTGCTGCTTCCCGCGCACTGGCAGAGCGCGGTGTGGCTGCTCGCCTGCTCCTCGGTCGGTGTGACGGTCGAGATCGGTGGTGATCCGGCCGGCGCGGATCTGGTGGTCAGCGGCCCCGACACGCTGGACGCGGCGCGCGCGTGCCACGGCGAGCGGGTGGCGCTCGCGCTGCGTCCGCTGGGCGGCCGTTTTCCGCGGCCGCCCGAGGGCTTCGTGGATTACGCGGTCGAGGTGCCGGGACAGGGCGACCGGTTCGCGCCGTTCGCGCCGGTGGATCCGGACGAATCCGCGCTGATCGTCGATGGTACGGAGCTGTCCGGGGCCCAACTCGTCGCGCGGGCGGGCGCGGACGCCGTGGAGCGCGGTCTCACGCCCGGCTCACGGCTGCTGTCGGGGCTGGCGTACGACAGTTGGGACGGACTCTCGGCCGGGCTGTACGCCCCGCTGGCGGCGGGCGGATCCGTCGTGCTCTGCCGCAATCCCGGGAAACTGTCTGCACAGGCGCTCGAACAGCGCGTCACGAGCGAACGCGTGACCGACCGGGCGATGTGACGCGCGGCGGGCGGGCAAGGCCGCCACCGGTCAAACCCGCCCGCCCCGAAGGACGTACGGGAGTGGGGGTCCTCCCATCTGAGAATCCGCTGAGAAAAAACCTCCGTAAAACATATTATCCGTTACATAACGGACCCTGTTTCCAGGGTTGTCGCCCAACCTCGGTTACGTGATCGGCGATACCTGCGACCCGTGGCACAACCAAGCGCGGCGCTCGCCCGTCTACCCCTGCAACCGGCGGCCCAGTGCGCCGCCGACGCCCTGAAGGATGGACGCAGACGTGACCGACAGTGCTGGCACGGCGACCGAACCGGACACCGAGTCCGGCAGACAGCCGTCGACCGGAGCGCCCGGGCTCGTGGGCGAGGACACCGAAGCCGCCGCCCCGCCCGCCGGCCCCAACCCCAAGCACCACTGGCTGCGTTGGGTCGCGCTGGGCACCTCCGTCGCCATCCTGGCCACCGCCGCGGCCGGCTGGTGGTTCTACCGGAAGCTCGATGGGAACATCACCACCGACACCTCCGCCGCCGCCGAGTTGCACACGTACGAGAAGGAACGCCCCACCCCGGTCGCCCTCGACGCGCAGAACATCCTGCTCATCGGCTCCGACAGCCGCTCCGGCGACGGAAACGGCAAGTACGGGCGGGACGACGGCGGTTCACAACGCTCCGACACCACGATCCTGCTGCATCTCGCGGCGGACCGGAAGAGCGCGACGGCCATGTCCCTGCCCCGCGACCTGATGGTGGAGATACCCAGCTGCGCCAGGCCCGACGGCACCCGGAGCCAGGCCCAGTTCGCGCAGTTCAACTGGGCGTTCGAGGCCGGCGGCGCCGCCTGCACGATCCGTACGGTCGAGAAGCTCACCGACATCCGCGTCGATCACCACATGGTGGTCGACTTCAGCGGCTTCACGGAGATGGTGAACGCGGTGGACGGGGTCGAGGTCTGCCTCGACGAGCCGGTCAAGGACGTCCAGGCGCTGCTCGAACTGCCCGCGGGCCGGCAGACCCTCGACGGCGAGCAGGCCCTCGGCTTCGTACGCGCCCGCCATGGCATCGGCGACGGCAGTGACACCCAGCGCATGGATCGCCAGCAGCGATTCCTGGGGGCGCTCTTCAAGAAGGTGCAGAGCAATGGGGTGCTGCTCAATCCGGCCCGGCTCTATCCGGTGCTGGACGCCGCGACGAAGTCCCTCACCACCGACCCGGGGCTGAACTCTCTCAGCGACCTTTACGAACTGGCACGCTCCATGCGGAGCGTACCGATGGAAAAGGTGCAATTCCTGACCGTGCCGCGACAGCCGTACGCCCAGGACCGGAATCGCGATGAACTCGTTCAGCCCGCCGCGACGACCCTCTTCGAGCAGCTGCGCGAGGACAGCCCCGTTTCGGTCTCTCCGGACGAGACGGACACACAGGACGAGAAGAACGAGGAGAAGAGTGACGACTCCGTGAAGAATTCGGGGAACGGCAGCGAGAGCGACAGCGGCTCCCCCGCACCGGGGAGCCCTTCCCCGGCCCCCACTTTCCAGGGGACAAACGCCGCGGTGGGCATGTGCGGGTAAAGCCGGACCCAAAGGCAGCTCTTCAGTCCATGAAGATTGGGCAGATTGCCCGCTTGTAAGGGATGAGGAATTTGTCACTGGCGTCGCTCGACGTCGAACGGGACGGATAGTGTGACGCGATCCGGTGCATCCGGCCGCCAGGTCGCGCACTACAGGATCGAAAGACCGAGCGTCTTCGGGGGAAGACGCCTCGCGTGGCACCGACGGAGGATTCAAGCAACCGTGGATGCGCATAGCCGTGGGCAGGCGGACGATTTCGACCCCGCCGACCAGTGGGTCCTCAACCCGCAGACCGGTAACTACGAACTGCGACTGGACCACTCCACAGGGCAGCCGCCCGCCGCCCCCCAGCCTCGTGGCTCCAGAAGAGCGGGCGCCCCGCGAAAGGAGCCCGCGCGTCCCTCCACCGACGAGGGACCGCGGACGCGAGAAGAACCGCGCGTGGAATCCCGCGCGGATTCGCGTACGGAGACACGTACGGAATCCCGTTCCGGGGCGCGCGGTCGTGGTGGGACGCGCGCCAACGTTCCGGGCCAGCGCAGCCGTCGCGCGGGAAAGGGCCAGACCGAAGCCGCGAACGCCGCCGCCGCCGTCGGCCGCCGCAAGCGCAAACCCCAGAAGTCACGCAAGAAGAAGGCGCTGGTGTGGACCGGCGGTGTGATGGCCTTCCTCCTCGTGGGCCTCACCGTCGGCGGGTACTTCGTCTACCAGCACTTCAACGGCAACATCGACACGATCGACGTGCAGGGCGCGGGCAGTGGCGGCTTCAAGAAGGACCAGCCCGTCAACATCCTGCTGATCGGCACGGACAAGCGGACCGGCGCGGGCAACGAGGGGTACGGCGACGCGGGGAGCGTCGGCCACGCCGACACGACCCTGCTGTTCCATGTCTCCAAGGACCGTACGAACGCGACGGTGCTCTCCATCCCGCGTGACCTGATCACCGACATCCCCGACTGCGAGACCAACACGTCCGAGGGCAAGAAGGTCATCCCCGGCACCTCGCAGGCGCGCTTCAACACCAGCCTCGGCCAGGACGAGCGGGACCCGGGCTGCACGATGCTCACGGTCAAGGAGCTGACCGGGCTCACGGTCGACCACTTCATGATGGCCGACTTCAACGCGGTCAAGACGATGTCGACCGCGGTGGGCGGTGTGGAAGTGTGTGTGGCCAAGGACGTCGACGACCCGAAGTCCCACCTCAAGCTGAGCAAGGGCACCCACACCATCGAGGGCGAGCAGGCGCTCGCCTTCGTCCGTACCCGGCACGCCTTCGGCAACGAGAGCGACCTGACCCGGATCGAGACCCAGCAGCAGTTCCTCAGCTCGATGATCCGGAAGATGAAGTCGGGCGACACGCTCACCAGCCCCAGCAAGCTGTTCAAGCTGGCGGAGGCCGCGACCGACGCGCTGACCGTCGACACCGGCATCGGCAGCATCCAGAAGCTGAGCGATCTGGCCATGGAGCTGTCGAAGGTCGACCCGAAGAACATCACCTTCATGACACTGCCGGTGCTCGACAACCCGGCGGAGGTCGTCAAGGCCACCGTGGTCGTCAATGAGGCCAAGGCCGACCCGCTGTTCTCGATGATGCAGAACGATGTCTCCCTCACCGAGGTGCAGCAGAAGGAGGAGGAGGCGGAGAAGGCCGCCAAGAGCAAGCAGGAAGCGCTCCTCAAGGGGACCAAGGCCGACGCGTCCGACGTGCGGGTCGATGTGTTCAACGGCGGTGGTCCGCAGGGCTCCGCGCAGGAGACCCTGAACTGGCTCCAGAACACCGAGGGCGTACTGAAGTCCACCAACAAGGGCAACGCCCCCGCGGATGTGGCCAAGACGACCCTGGAGTACGCCCCCAACCAGGCCGACCAGGCACGGGCGCTCGCGGAGATGATGGGGCTGCCCGCAGCGGGCATGAAGCCGGGCACCGAGGACGCCGTGGGGCTTGAGGCGATGACGCTGACCCTCGGCAAGGACTTCAAGGGCGCGGGAGTGCCCATCACCGGAGCGGCGAAGGCGCCGGAAGGTGTGCAGAAAGTGGAAGCGGACAAGCAGGTCTGCGCCAAGTGAGACCGGAGCGCCGGCCCATTCGGACGGCCTGAAGAGGGAGTCTGGATGGGTCAGAGCAGCGTACGACGGGAGGGGACGCGCCAAGACGTCTCGCATGCCGGGGAGTTGGGCTGGGACGACAGCCTGTACGACGGTGAGCGAGCACGGCCGGACGGCGCGCCCGCCGGGGGCGGACCCCGCGACGGCGGACACGCCGGCGACGGCATCGACGACGGCAACGGCGGCGACAGCACCGGCACGGGCCGGCTCGCTGAGAAGGGACGCGGCAAGGGCGGGCGCGGTGGCAGGCCGCGCGGACGCTCGAAACGCGGCCCCTGGCGAATACTTCGCTGGGTCGCCGCCGGGCTGGCACTGCTGCTGCTCGGGACGGCCGGCGCCGGCTATCTCTACTACCGCCATCTCAACGGCAATATCCGCAGCGGCGAGCGCAACAACGGCACCAGCGGGCTGGACAAGCCCGCGGCCAACTCCGCGGGCCAGACCCCGCTGAACATCCTGCTGATCGGCTCCGACAGCCGGGCCGACCCCGAGAACGTCAAACTGGGCGGCAGCAAGGACACCGCGGGCAACCCGCCGCTCGGCGACGTACAGATGCTCGTCCATGTCTCCGCCGACCGGAAGAACGCCTCGGTCGTGAGCATCCCGCGCGACACCCGGGTCGACATCCCGGAGTGCAAGGACGCCGACACCGGCAAGACCTATCCGCAGACCAACGCCATCATCAACGAGACGCTGGCCCGCGGCGGCCCCGGCTGCACCCTGGCCACCTGGGAGAAGCTGACCGGCGTCTATATCGACCACTGGATGACGATCGACTTCGCGGGCGTCGTGAAGATGGCCGACGCGATAGGCGGTGTCGATGTCTGTGTCAGGAACAACGTCTGGGACCGGCCGCTGCCCGGGGTTCCGGGAGGCTCGGGGCTGAAGCTCACGGCGGGTACGCATCAGATCCAGGGTGAGCAGGCGCTCCAATGGCTGCGTACGCGGCACGCCTTCGAGAGCGACCTCGGCCGCGCCAAGGCCCAGCACATGTATATGAACTCGATGATCCGCGAGCTCAAGTCGCAGAGTGTCTTCACCGACACCGCCCGGCTGACCGGTCTCGCGGAGGCGGCCACGGATTCGCTTGAGGTCTCCGAGGAGATCAGTACTGTCAAGAAGCTCTTCGATCTGGCCATGCAGCTCAAGAGCGTGCCGACGAACCGCCTCACCATGACGACGATGCCGACCGTGCAGGATCCGCAGGACGCCAACCATCTGGTCGCGGCCGAGACGGATTCCCGCAAGTTGTGGGCGATGCTCCGCGACGACGTGGCCTTCGACAGCAACGGCGACAAGGCGGAGACCACCGCGAAGAAGCCGTCCGGGCCGGCCACGAAGGACCCGGCCTCGGCGCCCGCCGACACCGGCGTGATCGTGCGCAACGGCACCGGCGGCACGCAGACCGCGGTGCCGCGCCGCGCGACCGATATCGCGAGCACGCTCAACGGCAAGGGCTACACCCTGGCCAAGGCCGACTCGCGGCAGACCCCGCAGGAGACCAGCACGGTCAACTATCCGAGCGCGGACATGGAGGGCGACGCCCAGGCGGTGGCCAAGGCTCTCGGTATTCCGCTGACGTCGGTGACGAAGTCGACGGACGTCTCGGGGGTCACGGTGGTCGTGGGCGCCGACTGGCGCAGCGGCTCGTCGTTCCCGAAGGAGGCCGAACCGGAGGCGGGCGGCGTCCCGGACACGGCGGACGCGATCAACGGCGCGAAGAAGGACGCCTGCATGGACGTCTACGCGCCGTACCGCTTCTAGGTCCTGTCCGGAAAGATCTACGAAGACGGCGGGCTCCGCGAAGACGGCGGGCTCCGCGAAGAGGTGAGCGCCGTCCGGTGATCCGCCGGACGGCGCTCAGGTCCATGCCGGGGAGTTACGCCTCGACCGGCCGCGCTGCCGGGCGGCGGCTCGCGATGACCTTCCTCGCCAGCGACCGCGGGCTGGTCAGGAAGCCGTACCCCCACGACATGTGCATGGTGGCCAGCGCGACCGGGATCTGTAGCCGGGCCTTCGGCGACAGCCCCTTGCCCGCCGGTACGGAGCCCGCCACGATCGCGGCGAGATAGCCGGCCGGTACGAGCAGGCCCCAGGGCGTCAGCACGGCGCCGACCAGGATGCCCGCGGCGATGGCGCAGACGGCCGTCGGCGGGGCGAGATACCGCAGATTGATCGAGCCGGAGTGGTAGCGGGCGACGACATGGCGCCAGCGCCCGTAGTCCTTGTACTGCTTGGCGAGCGCCCGGACCGAGGGCCGCGGGCGGTACTGGACGCGCAGCTCGGGCGAGAACCAGATGGCGCCGCCCGACTCACGGATACGGAAGTTCAGTTCCCAGTCCTGCGCGCGGATGAACTCCTCGTTGTAACCGCCCTGCCGCTCCAGCGCCTCGCGCCGGAAGACACCCAGATACACGGTTTCGGCGGGCCCTGCCTCGCCTCCGGTGTGGAACGCCGCGTTGCCGACGCCGATCTTCGAGGTCATGGCGGCGGCGACCGCGTTCTCCCAGTCGTTCTCGCCCTCGGCGTGCATGATGCCGCCGACGTTCTGCGCGCCCGTCTCCTCCAGGAGCCGGACGGCGGTCGCGATGTAGTTCGGCGAGAGCATGCCGTGCCCGTCGACCCGTACCACGACGGGGTGCCTGGACGCCTTGATCGCGGCGTTCAGCGCGGCAGGGGTGCGGCCTGTCGGGTTGGGCACCGTCGTGACGCGGGCGCGCTCATGGGACGCGGTCTCCCGTACCAGCTCCGCGGCGATCTCGTCCGTACGGTCCGTGGACGGGCCGAGCGCGATCACCACCTCCATCTCGCCGTCGTACTCCTGCTCCAGGATGTGCCGGACGGAGTTCCTCAGATGGCGTTCCTCATTGAGCACCGGCATGATCACGGAGACCGCGGGCGGCAGGGCAGGCATGTGGTCCTTCAAGGTCCTTCGGCGGCGGTATGACCGCCCACGTTACCGCGAACGGGGGACAGCGACGCGCGCCGCCCAGTTGCGGCCCGGCGTCGCTGATCGTATGGGCCTACCGTGCACACGGTCCCCTCACCACCCCCCTTCACGCACGGTTCCTGTTCACGCGGAGGTGTTTCCCCGTGCCCACGCCGCCCCGCACCACCCACCGTCCGGCCCCTTCCCGGCGGCCGGGGACGCCCCGGCGACCGCGCTGGGGAATGCGGATGGCGACGACCCTGTCCGTACTGGTTCTGGGGGCCGGCGGGATCGGCCACGCGGTGATGACCAGCCTCGACACCGGCATCGACCGGGTCGATCCGTTCAAGGACATGAAGAACCGCCCGTCCGCGGGTCACGGTCTCAACCTCCTGCTGGTCGGCACGGACCGCCGCGACAAGATCACGGAGGAGGAGCGGCAGAAGTACCGGCTCGGTGGCGAGCCCTGCAACTGCACCGACACGGTCATGCTGGTGCATCTCTCCGCGGACGGTGACCGCGCCAGCGTCGTGAGCGTGCCGCGCGACAGTTACGCGGAGCTTCCCGAGCACACCGACGCGGCCACCGGCAAGCGTCATGAGCCGCACGCGGTGAAGCTCAACGCGGCGTACGCGGAGGGCGGGCCGCATCTGACGGTCAGCACCGTCGAACGCATGACGGGGGTGAAGATCAGCCACTATCTGGAGGTCGACTTCACCAGCTTCATGAAGACGGTGGACGCCCTGGGCGGCGTCGAGATCTGTACGCCCCGGGCGCTGAAGGACTCGTACACCGGGCTCGATCTGGCCCCCGGCACCCACAGCATGAACGGCGGCCAGGCGCTCCAGTACGTACGGTCACGGCATATCGACGGCGCCGCCGACCTCGGGCGGATGCAGCGCCAGCAGCGCTTCCTGGCCGCTCTGATCGACCGGGCCACCAGCAGCGGCGTCCTGTTGAACCCGGTGCGGTTCAAGGAGGTCTCCTCGACCATGCTCGCCTCGGTGCGGGCCGACGCGGGCTTCGGTACGGAGCAGTTGCTCGCCCTCAACGAGGCGATGCGCGGCTTCTCGCCCTCCTCGTCGGAGTTCACTTCGGTGCCGCTGGTCGGCGACGGCGTCTCGGTCAAGGGGGTCGGTGCCACGGTGAAGTGGGATCCGGTGAAGTCGCGGGAGCTGTTCCGCGCGCTGCGCGAGGACAGACCGCTGACATCGGCGCACGGGCCCGCGGCCCCGCGGCCGGCCGCCTCGCCGGCGGCCTCGGAGGCGGCGGCCCCGCAGTCGGCCGCGGCGGGGCCCGAGCCGGGACGGGAGTCGGGCTCGGGTCAGGAGTCGGCCGGACAAGGGGAATCGGCGAAGCGGGGGGAGCAGGCCAGGAAGGACGCGTCGGCCACGCCGGCCGTCTCCGCCGAGCCGGTCGCTGTGAGACCGCAGGACATCCGGGTGCAGGTCTACAACGGCACGCGAACGGAGGGCCTCGGCAAGCGGATCGACGACGCGCTGCACGCCACCGGCTTCAACACGACCCGTACGCCGCTCAACTCCGACGGACCGGATCTGCGGCGCACGGTCGTGATGTACGACCCGCGCTGGGACCTCTCGGCGAAGTCCCTCGCGGCGGCGCTGCCCGGCAGCGAACTGCGCGCGGTGAGCCAGCAGGGCGCGACGCTCAAGGTGATGGCGGGGACGGACTTCACGGCGGTGCGGCCGGTACGCGCGCAGGACGCCCCCAAGGGCCGGTTCGGGGCGACGACCGGCGACCAGGTGGTGTGCCGCTGACCAGGGCCGTCGGGGAGCCGGCTGCCCGGCGACCGGGCCTGCGCCGCTGATCAGCGATGGTCGTCGATGCCCTCCGCCGCACGCTTCGCCCGGAGCTCCTTGATCGCCTGTCGCCGGGCGAGCCGGTGCGTACGCCGGATCTGCGCTTCCTGGTGGCGGCGCTTGTCCCGCTCCGTCTCCGGGATCACCGGGGGTACGGTCCGGGGTCTGCCGTCCGCGTCCACGGCGGCGAAGACCAGATAGGCGCTGCCGACCTGGGTCGCCGGGGTGGACTCGTTCCAGCGCTCGGCCATGACCCGTACGCCGACCTCCATCGAGGACCGCCCGGTCCAGTTGACCTGGGCGCGGACATGGACGAGGTCCCCGACCCGCACCGGCACGAGGAAGACCATCTCGTCCATCGAGGCGGTGACCGCGGGACCACCGGAGTGGCGTCCCGCGACGGCGCCCGCCGCGTCGTCGACCAGCTTCATGATCACGCCGCCGTGCACCGTACCGAGGAGGTTGGTGTCGCTGACGGTCATGATGTGGCTGAGCGTGGTGCGTGAGGCGGAGGTGGGCTTACCCGGAAGATCGCTTTCCGGGGGTGGGACCTGAGCTGTCATGTCCTCCACCCTATGCGGGCGCTCCCCCGGCCCCTGGGGGCGCCCGGCTGGTCACCCAGGGCGACGCCAGTACCCCGGCGTGGTCCGCATTGCATCAGCTTGGCAACAGCACCGACCCGATTTCCCACCTCCCCTGTCTGGCGCGGGGCCCGGACCGGCACACTGTTCCGCATGAATGATTGGCCCGATGGATGGACCGGCGACAGCCGCGAGCGGAGCAACCGCTACGGGCGCGGCAGCGCGGGCGCGCAGCCCGAGGGCGCGCGTGTGATGCCGCATGTGCAGCCGCGCGGTGTCCCTCAGCAGTCGCAGGGGTACGACCGGGGCCATGAGCCCGGGTACGACAGCGGGTACAACACGGGCCAGGTCTACGGCTCGCCCCCCGGCGGCGGACAGGGCGGCTACGGCGGTCCGCCGCCGGGCGCCCCGCGCGGCCCGGGGCACGCGCCCGACTGGCGCCGCCGTATCAAGGTCGGCGCGCTGGCGCTGGTCGTGGTGATCCTCGCCGTCTCCATCGGCACGTACTTCTGGGCGGACGGGAAGCTCAGGCGCGAGGTCGATCTCTCCAAGGTCATCGACCGGCCGGAGCCGGGCGACGGCACGAACTATCTGATCGTCGGCTCGGACAGCCGCGAGGGCATGTCCGAAGAGGAGAAGAAGAAGCTCCACACGGGCTCCGCCGAGGGCAAGCGCACCGACTCGATGATGATCCTGCACGACGGGTCGAACGGTCCGACGCTGATCTCGCTGCCGCGCGACTCGAACGTGACGATCCCGTCGTTCCGCGGCTCCGAGTCGGGCAAGATGTTCCCGGCCACGGGCCGGCAGACCAAGCTCAACGCGGCGTACGCCGAGGACGGCCCCGAACTGCTCGTCCGTACCGTCGAGTTCAACACCGGCCTGCACATCGACCACTACGTCGAGATCGGCTTCGCGGGCTTCGCCAATATCGTGGACGCGATCGGCGGGGTGGAGCTGGACATCCCGAAGGCGTTCAAGGACAAGAAGTCCGGCGCCGACTTCCAGGCGGGCAAGCAGACCCTGGACGGCGAGCAGGCCCTCGCCTTCGTACGGACGCGGTACGCCTTCGCCAACAGCGACCTGGACCGTACGAAGAACCAGCAGAAGTTCCTCGCGGCCCTGGCCGCGCAGACGGCGACGCCCGGCACGATCCTCAACCCGTTCGCGTTCTATCCGACGATGGGCGCCGGGCTGGACACGCTGATCGTGGACAAGGACATGTCGCTGTGGTCGCTGGGCCAGATGTTCTTCGCGATGAAGGGCGTCACGGGCGGCGACGGAACGTCCATGAACATGCCGATCTCGGGCAGCGTGGGCGGCAATCTGGTCTGGGACAAGGCCAAGGTCAAGGAGCTGGTGAACCAGCTGAACAACGACGAGAAGGTCACGGTCACCGGCAACTGATGTCCGCCTCCTCCGCGGCGACCGTCACACGATGGCCGCCGCGGGGCCCGAAAACCTGTGTCCGGACGGACCACCGCCTGAAGACCTGTGTCCGGGCGGACCACCAGTAGTCCGTCACAGGCGGACATCGCGTACAACCTTCCCCCTGGCCCAAGGGTCGAATGTGCCGTAGATCAACGCGTGCGTGTTCCGATGGGGGACCCTTGAGAAAGATCACGGCCGTGATGACCACGGCCATCGCGCTCTCCGCATCCACACTGGTCGCCGCGCCGGCCGCCCGGGCCGCCGAGGTCAACCTGCGGTCGTTCGTGTGGAGCGCCGAGAAGGACGGCAAGATCCATGTGCTCTACGAGCACTGGGACCGGAACTCGCTCCCGTCCGACGTCACCGTCCGGATCCGAGCGAAGGGCAGTGACGCGGTACTCGCCACGCTGGGCCTCAATGACGCCGGGCGCTGCACCACCGCTTCCGCCTGCGAGGAGGAGCAGTTCTGGACCGATCCGGTCCAACTGCCCGCACTGGGTGTGTACACCGTGGACCTCGTGGTCCGGGCCGGCACGGCCGGCGAACTCCTCGACCGCGACAACGGTGAGGTCAACTACGGCCTCGCCCCGAAGCTGACCGCGACCGCCGACCGTCAGTCGGTGTCGTACGACCACCGCGTCGTCACGGTGAACGGCACGCTCTTCGCGCAGGACCCGAACACGCGCGAGGTCAAGCCGTTCGCGGGAGCCGGTGTCCACACCTGGTTCACCTCCCCGGACTTCAGGACGGTGACCGTCGACAAGACGGGACGCTTCTCCGTGCCCTTCGAGTTCAGCGGGTACGAGACCGGCGCGCGGCTCGACGTCTCGTTCCAGGGGAACGACGCGTCGTTCCCGGTGGCGGTGCGCAAGCAGCCGCTGAAACTGGCGGTGGACACCCCCGCCCGCTCGGTCACGGCCCCGTACGGCAGCGATGTCCCCGCGCGCGGCAAGGTGACCCGTACGGCGGACGACGGCACTGAGAAGCCGGCGGGCGGCGTCGGCGTCGTGGTCGACGGCCGGCACCTCACCAGCACCAAGGCCGACGGCACGTTCGCCGGTGCCTTCCCGGCCACACGGAACGGGGCCACGCGCCTTGAGCTGGGCCAGGAGCCATGGTTCGAGAAGGCGGTGTCCCCGTACGACTTCTCGGTCAAGACGGCCGCCACCAGCACGTTCTCGGCGATCGAAGCCGCTGTGGACAAGTACCGGAAGGTCACCTTCAGCGGCAAGCTGGGCGTCACCTCGGGCTCGTACCCCGCCGGGACGACGGGGCGCGTCTCCATCGACCACTCCTCGGACGGCCAGAACTGGTCGAGCGTGGGCCAGTTCACGGCCACGTACGGGACCGCGTTCACGCGGACCGCTCCCTTGCAGGGCACGACCGGCAGCTACTGGCGCCTGCGTCACCTGGGCGCCACGGGCGTGGAGAGCCGTGTCCACAAGCTCGGCCGTCAGTACACCGAGATCCGCGATGACGACGTCACGCCCGAAGGCGTGCGCAAGGGCACGAAGCTGACGGCCAAGGGCACGCTCAGGCAGAAGTCCGGCTCCACCTGGAAGGCGTACGCGGGTCAGAAGGTCCGCGTCTACTTCAAGCCCGCCACGAGCGGGGCGGCCTGGAAGGAGCTGGGCACCGCCACGACCCTCACCAACGGGACGTTCAGCAAGCAGTTCACCGCGCAGCAGGACGGCACGTGGCAGATGCGCTACGTCGACACGGTGAAGACGCACTACGCGTCCAGCGGTCGCGAGGACTACGTCGACGTCCGCTGAGGCCGCCCGGACGCGAACCGGGACGGGCCTTGGGACGGGCCTTGGGACGGGGGGGCCTCGGGCCGGGCGGGCCTCGGGACGGGCGGGGCCTCGGGATACGCGGGGCCCCGCCCCTCGTTCAGGTGATCGTGCCGATCGGGCGGAATGCGGCCTCGGGGAAGCCGGGTAGAGCAGGAACGACCGGCGGTCGGCCGACGAGAGGGGAGGGGCCGTGGGGCAGACACAGGACAGAGGTTCCGAGGACATCGTCCACCTGGCGCCGCAGGCGGCGAGGGCGGCGGCGTACTTCGACTCCCTGGGGCTCGGGTATCAGAAAGCGTTCGACGGCAGGAAGACATCTCAGATCCGGGCGGCCGAGCGCCTGATGGGACGGCTCGATCCCGGTGACCGGGTGCTGGATGTGGGGTGCGGCACGGGCCTGCCCACGGCCGGGCAGTTGTGTGAGGGCGGCATGGACGTCACCGGGATCGATGTCTCCGAGGGTCTGCTCGCCCACGCGCGCCGCCAGGTTCCGGGAGCGCGCTTCGTCAGGGCCGATCTCTTCGACCCGGACGTGGACTTCGGGCCGTTCGACGCCGTGGTGAGCTTCTACGCCCTCGTCGACCTGAGTGCGGACAAGTTCATCGCGGCGCTGGAGAGACTGCGGGATCTCACGGTCACGGGCGGCACGCTGCTGGTCGCCGTCTCGGAGCGGCGCACCGACGAGGAGGTGCGGTTCATGAAGACGACCTACCGTCCCGCGCTGTGCCGGCGTGAAGATCTCGGTGACTGGGCCCGCCAAGCGGGGCTGTGGGTGGACGAGTTGAACATCTGCCCCGAGCAGGGAGCCGAAGGACAACCCGAGACCGGTCTCTATCTCTGGGCCCGGCGCCCTCCGCGAAGGTCCCCTGTCCCGGCCTGAGCCGGGACAGGGGGGATGGCCGGTCACTGAGGCCCGGGCGGGACAAGCGGCGGGCCGCGCGTCGGGTCCTAGATCTGCTGGGCGATCTGGATGAGGTTTCCGCAGGTGTCGTCCAGTACCGCGGTGATGACCGGGCCCATCTCCACCGGGTCCTGGGTGAACCGCACCCCCAGCCCGCTCAGCCGCCTGAACTCGGCCTGTACGTCGTCCACGGCGAAGGATGTGGCCGGAATGCCGTCCTCGACCAGCGCGGTCTTGTACGGCTTGACGGCCGGATGGCCATCGGGTTCGAGCAGCAGTTGCGTGCCCTCGGGGTCCTGGGGCGAGACCACGGTGAGCCAACGATCCTTGCCGAGGGGGACCTCGGTCTTCTTCACGAAGCCCAGTACGTCCGTGTAGAAACGCAGGGCCTTGTCCTGGTCATCGACGAAAACGCTGGACAGGTGGATCCTCATGGGCTGTTCTCCGGGGATGTCGGCCTGAGCCATCGGGTAGCGATGCGCTCAAGCGGTTCGGTGTTCAGATCGTGGAATTTGTAGCGGCCCTCGCGCCGGGTCCGGACCAGTCCGACGGACTCCAGCACGGCGAGGTGCTGGCTGATCGCCTGGCGGGACAGCCCCAGTCCGTGCTTGGTCGTCAACCGTGCGCAGATCTCGAAGAGGGACTGCCCGTCTCGTTCCGCCAGCTCATCAAGAATGCGCCGACGAGTGGGGTCGGCCAGCGCCTTGAAAACATCATCTGCCACGAACCACACCATAGGCAAGTCACCACTTGCCTATCAAGGCCGGGCCGCCAGAATTACCCCCGGACTCTCGCCGCCGACGGCATGTGGAGCTTCGGCACGGCGGCGCTGGGCGCGGAGTTCCGCCGCCGCAGGCCGGCACCGGGAGAGCGCGCCCGGCCGCGCCTCGCGGCTAGGTCCTGTCCGGCGGATCTTCGTGGATCAGCCCGCGGCGTCTGGTGCCGTGCATCGCAAGGCGGAGGATCGCCCATGTACTGGACGTACTTGGGCGACTGACGACAACGCGGCGAGGTGCGGTGCCAGGCGTCGCGGGCCCGCGAAGATCCGCCGGACAGGACCTAACCAAGCTGTCCTGGCGGATGCGCCCAGAGGACCACGGCGTCGTAGCCGTGCCGTTCCCGGATCGCGGCTTTCAGATACTCGACGGGCGGCGCGACCAGGTGGTCCCTGCCATCCGGGTCGGTCCGCTGTGCGCAGAGGCCGGCCGGGAACGCGAAGAGTTCCTCGCGTTCGTCATCCACCGGCCCGTCGGAGTCCTGCGGGATGGGCCGGTACGTCACACGCAGCTCAAGGCTTTCCTCTCTCATCCAGTCACGCTATCCGCCACCCGGACGCGAGATCGGCAGCCCAGCCGCAGGGTCACGAGAACGGCCGAAGCCGCGGAGACGGATCCGGGGCGTCCCCCGAAGTACGCGCCTGCCCCGGCCGAGGCCGGGACAGGTACCCCGGCGCGCTTACGGCAGGTTGCGGGCCATGACGATCCGCTGGACCTGATTCGTGCCTTCATAGATCTGGGTGATCTTGGCGTCGCGCATCATTCGCTCGACCGGGTAGTCGCGCGTGTAGCCGTATCCGCCGAGGAGTTGCACCGCGTCCGTGGTGATCTCCATGGCCGCGTCGGAGGCGAAGCACTTGGCCGCCGCGCCGAAGAAGGTGAGGTCCTCCTTGGCGCTGCCGGCGGTGACGCGCTCCGACCTGGCGGCGGCGGAGTAGGTGAGCTGGCGGGCAGCCTCCAGCTTCATGGCCATGTCGGCGAGCATGAACTGCACGCCCTGGAAGTCGCCGATCGGCTTGCCGAACTGCTTGCGCTCCTGGACATAGCCCTTGGCGTAGTCGAGCGCGCCCTGCGCGATGCCGAGTGCCTGGGCCGCGATCGTGATGCGGGTGTGGTCCAGGGTCTTCATCGCGGTGGCGAAGCCCGTACCCTCCTCGCCGATCAGCCGGTCGGCGGGGATACGGACATGGTCGAGGTAGACCTCGCGCGTCGGGGAGCCCTTGATGCCCAGCTTCTTCTCCGGGGCGCCGAAGGAGACGCCCTCGTCGCCCTTCTCGACCACGAACGCGCTGATGCCCTTGGTGCGCTTGTCCGGGTCGGTGACGGCCATGACCGTGTAGTACTCGGAGACGCCGGCGTTGGTGATCCAGCGCTTCACGCCATTGAGGACGTAGTGGTCGCCGTCCCTCACCGCCTTGGTCTTCATACCGCCCGCGTCGGAGCCCGCGTCCGGCTCGGAGAGGCAGTACGAGAACATCGCGTCGCCCTTGGCCAGCGGCCCCAGATAGGTCTTCTTGAGGTTCTCGGAGCCGGAGAGGATCACCGGCAGCGAGCCCAGCTTGTTCACGGCCGGGATCAGCGAGGAGGAGGCACAGACACGCGCGATCTCCTCGATGACGATCACGGTGGCGAGGGCATCGGCGCCGGCGCCGCCGTACTCCTCGGGGACATGGACCGCGTGCAGATCGGAGGCGACCAGCGCGTCCAGGGCCTCCTGCGGGAAGCGCGCCTCCTCGTCCACCGCCGCGGCGAACGGGGCGATCTTCGCCTCCGCGAGCGCGCGCACGGTCTCGCGGAGCATGTCGTGCTCTTCGGAGGGGCGGTACAGGTCGAAATCAGCCGATCCGGCCACGGTCTTTCACTCCCCAGGATGCTAACTACCGTTAAGTAACACAATTTTAGGGGGCAAGGGCGCCGCCGGGATAGGTGAGTTTGCCGACAGCGAATCCCTACGGGAGAAGTGCCCCTACGGAGCCCTCGGTACGCGCGGCTATGCTCGGGCCCGCACCTGCCCGCATCCCCCTGGAGCACTCACATGGCCCTCAAGATCACCGTGATCGGCACCGGCTATCTCGGCGCCACACACGCCGCGGCCATGGCGGAACTGGGCTTCGAGGTCCTCGGCCTCGACGTGGTCCCGGAGAAGATCGAGCTGCTCTCCACGGGCCGGGTCCCGATGTACGAGCCCGGGCTCGAAGAGTTGCTGCGCAAGCATGTCGCCGGGATCGAGGGATCGACCGGGCGGCTGCGGTTCACCATGGACTGGGCGGAGATCGCGGAGTTCGGCGATGTGCACTTCGTCTGTGTGAACACCCCGCAGAAGCACGGCGAGTACGCCTGCGACATGTCGTACGTCGACTCCGCGATCGAGAGCCTCGCCAAGCATCTGGGCAGGCCCGCGCTGGTCGTCGGCAAGTCGACCGTGCCCGTGGGCAGCGCGGAGCGGCTCGCGGCCCGCATCGTCGAACTGGCGCCCGCGGGCGGCGAGGTGGAGCTGGCCTGGAACCCGGAGTTCCTGCGCGAGGGCTTCGCCGTACAGGACACGCTGCACCCCGACCGGATCGTGGTGGGCGTACGCAGCGAGCACGCCGAGCGGGTGCTGCGCGAGGTGTACGCGACGCCGGTGGGCGAAGGGTCGCCGTTCGTGGTGACGGACTTCCCGACCGCGGAGCTGGTGAAGACCTCCGCGAACTCCTTCCTGGCCACCAAGATCTCGTTCATCAACGCCATGGCGGAGGTCTGCGAGGCGGCCGGCGGCGATGTGGCGAAGCTGGCGGAGGCGCTCGGGTACGACGAGCGGATCGGGAAGAAGTTCCTGCGCGCCGGGATCGGCTTCGGCGGCGGCTGTCTGCCGAAGGACATCCGGGCCTTCATGGCGCGGGCGGGCGAGCTGGGCGCGGACCAGGCGCTGACGTTCCTGCGCGAGGTCGACTCGATCAATATGCGGCGCCGCGGGCACATGGTGGAGCTGGCGCGCGAGGCCGTGGGCGGCGACTCGTCGTTCCTCGGCAAGCGTGTCGCGGTGCTCGGCGCGACCTTCAAGCCGGACTCGGACGACGTACGGGACTCCCCCGCGCTCAATGTCGCGGGGCAGATCCACCTCCAGGGCGGCCAGGTGACGGTGTACGACCCCAAGGGCATGGAGAACGCCAAGCGGCTCTTCCCGACGCTGGGGTACGCGCCGTCCGCGCTGGACGCGGTGCGTGGCGCCGATGTGGTGCTGCATCTGACGGAGTGGCGTGAGTTCCGCGAGCTGGACCCGGCGGCCCTGGGCGAGGCGGCGTCGCGCCGGCTGATCCTGGACGGACGTAACGCGCTGGACCCGGCGCGGTGGCGCGCGGCGGGCTGGACGTACCGCGCGATGGGGCGCCCGCGCGCCTGAACCCGACCGGCCGTCCGCCCGAGCCCGACCGGCCCCGGCCGTCCGCCCGGCCGGACCGGCCGTCCGCCCGAGCCCGGGGCCGTAATCCGTCTGAGCCGGGGCGTCAGTATCTGACCGGGCTCGACGCGAGCATCGGCGAGACCTCCGTCCGCACCCCGTCCACGGTCGCTCCCGCGAACGCGAGCATGGGGACGAGGTCCCGGTTGATGTCGGCGGGGAAGTCGAGCGTGGGCTTCGAGACCTCGTTCAGCGCGTCCATCTGTTCCTTGCCGAGCGTGACGTCCAGCGCGGACAGGTTCTCCCGGAACTGATCCAGCCGGCGCGCGCCGATGATCGTCGAGGTGACCCCGGGACGGCCCCGCACCCAGGCGAGCGCCACCGCCGCCGGGGTCACGCCCAGGTCCCTGGCGACGGTGTCCACCGCCTCGATGACGTCGTAGTCCGCTTCACGCGGCACGCCCATGAGCCCCGTACGTCTGGTGTCGATGGAGCCGGGGCCGGAGCGGGCGTTCTCGCGTGAGTACTTCCCCGAGAGGAATCCGCTCCTGAGCGGGGACCATGGCATCACGCCCATACCGCATTCGCGCGCCATGGGAATCAGCTCGCCCTCGGCCGTCCGTTCCAGCAGTGAGTATTCGAGCTGGGTGGCGACCACCGGGGACCAGCCCCGGAAACGCGCGATGGTCTGGGCCTCGGCGGCTTTCCAGGCCGGAATGTCGGAGAAGCCGATATACCGGATCTTGCCCGCCGTCACAAGATCGTCGAGACAGCGCAGGGTCTCCTCGACGGGCACGGTGCGGTCCCAGTTGTGGAGCCAGTAGATGTCGATGTAATCCATCCGCAGCCGGCGGAGGGAATCCTCGCACTGGTCGACCATGGCCTTGCGCCCCGCGCCGCCTCCGTTCGGATCTCCCTCATGGAGATTGCAGAAGAACTTCGTGCCGATGACCGTGCGATCGCGTCGGGTGCTCTTCTGCGCGAAGAAATCACCGATGATCTTCTCCGAATGGCCATTGGTATAGATATTGGCCGTGTCGATGAAGTTTCCGCCGCGATCGAGATATTCGTTCATCATCGCCGCGGACGCGGCCTCGGTGGCGCCCCAGCCGTGGTCCTCGCCGAAGGTCATGGCCCCCAGGCAGAAGGGGCTGACCCGCAGTCCCGAGCGGCCGAGGGTGACATAGGAATCGAGTGGCATGTCCGCTCCCTGACGTCGGACGTCTCAGGTCGCGCCGCGGGTGGCGCCGCGGCGCTCTCTTTCAGCGAACCACCGGGGCGCCCTCCTCGCGCGCCGCGGGAGAGCGCGGATCTCAGCCGTCCAGTTCCTCGATCGTCGCCGACGAAGGACCGCGTTCGTCCCGCAGGCCCCGTGCCACGTCCTCCGCCGCGCGCAGCACCCGTACGGCATTGCGCCAGGTCAGCTTCGCCAGGTCCCCGGCGGACCAGTTACGGGCCAGGAGCTCCGCGATCAGGTTCGGGTAGCCCGAGACATCGTCCAGGCCGGCCGGGGTGAAGGCCGTGCCGTCGAAGTCGCCGCCGATGCCGATGTGGTCGATGCCGGCGGTCTCGCGCATATGGTCCAGATGGTCCGCGACCGTCGCCGCCGTGGCGGTCGGGCGGGGGTGGGAGACCTCGAACGCCTGGTGGATCTCCATCGCGCGCGCGGTGGTGTCGAGCGGGTGCAGACCGTGCGCCCGCATGTTCTCGTCCGCCGCCTGGGTCCAGGCCACCGCCGCGGGGAGGATGAACTTCGGTACGAACGTGGCCATCGCCACGCCGCCGTTCGCGGGCAGCTTCTCCAGCACGTCGTCGGGGATATTGCGCGGGTGGTCACAGACGGCCCGTGCCGAGGAGTGCGAGAAGATCACCGGCGCGCCGGTGGTGGCGAGCGCGTCGCGCATCGTCGTGGCGGCCACGTGCGAGAGGTCGACCAGCATGCCGGTCCGGTTCATTTCGCGGACCACCTCGCGGCCGAAGGCCGAGAGCCCGCCGACGCCCGGGACGTCCGTCGCCGAGTCCGCCCACGCGAGGTTGTCGTTGTGGGTGAGCGTCATATAGCGAACGCCCAGGGTATGGAGGGCCCGCAGTGTGGCGAGGGAGTTGTTGATGGAGTGGCCGCCCTCGGCGCCCATCAGGGAGGCGATCTTGCCGTGGCGCCGCGCCGTCTCCATGTCGTCCGCCGTCAGGGCGCGGGACAGATCGGCCGGGTAGCGGGCCAGCAGCCGGCCGACCACGTCGATCTGCTCCAGCGTCGCGCTGACCGCGTCGTCGCCGGCCATGTCGGACCGTACGTACACGGACCAGAACTGGCCGCCGACGCCGCCCCGCCGCAGCCGGGGGATGTCGGTGTGCAGCTTGCCCGACAGATCGTCCGCGATGTCGAGCCGGTCCAGGTCGTAGCGCACATGCTCGCGCAGCGCCCATGGCAGGTCGTTGTGTCCGTCGACCACCGGGAAGTCGGCCAGCAGGGCACGGGCCTCGTCGAGGAAAGGCGTGGAGGGGGTGGCGGGCGTGGAGTCCATGGCCGTGACCGTCACTTTCCGAATCCGAAGTGGTCCGCGCCTTCGGCCTTCGCCCGCAGCCGCTTGCCCTTCGCCGTCGCCTGTTCGTTCAGCTCCTGCTGGAACTCCCGCATCCTGGCCCGGAGTTCGGGGTCGTGGGCGGCGAGGATTCGGGCGGCGAGCAGCCCCGCGTTACGGGCGCCGCCGACCGAGACCGTGGCGACCGGCACACCGGCGGGCATCTGGACGATGGACAGCAGCGAGTCCATGCCGTCGAGATACTTCAGCGGTACGGGGACACCGATCACCGGCAGCGGGGTCACCGAGGCGAGCATGCCCGGCAGATGCGCCGCGCCGCCCGCGCCCGCGATGACCGCCTTGAGCCCGCGCCCGGCGGCCTCCTCGCCGTACGCGATCATCTCGCGCGGCATGCGGTGCGCGGAGACGACATCGACCTCGTACGGGATCTCGAACTCGTGGAGGGCCTTCGCGGCGGCCTCCATGACGGGCCAGTCGGAATCCGAGCCCATGACGACGCCGACCAGGGGCGTGGCGCGCGCGTCAGCGCTCGATGAGGGGCGGTGGCCGGGTGACGGGTGGGCAGTCATTCGGTGATCGTTCCTCGGAGGTAGCCGGCGGCGTGGCGGGCGCGCTCCAGCACGTCGTCCAGGTCGTCGCCGTAGGTGTTGACATGCCCCACCTTGCGGCCGGGTTTCACGTCCTTGCCATACATGTGGATCTTCAGCCGTGGGTCCCGGGCCATGCAATGCAGATAGGCCGCGTACATGTCCGGATAGTCGCCGCCCAGCACATTGCACATGACCGTCCAGGGCGCACGCGGGCGCGGGTCGCCGAGCGGCAGATCGAGCACGGCACGCACATGGTTGGCGAACTGCGAGGTGATCGCGCCGTCCTGGGTCCAGTGCCCGGAGTTGTGCGGGCGCATCGCCAGTTCGTTGACGAGGATGCCGGGGGTCCCGTCGTCGGCCCGGGTCTCGAAGAGTTCCACCGCGAGATGGCCCACGACCCCCAGCTCGGCGGCTATCCGCAGCGCGAGCCGCTGGGCCTCGCCGGCCAGTTCGTCCGACAGTCCGGGCGCGGGGGCGATGACGGTGTCACAGACGCCGTCGACCTGCCGGGACTCGACCACGGGATACGCGACGGCCTGGCCGTGCGGGGAGCGGACGATGTTCGCGGCCAGCTCGCGTACGAAGTCGACCTTCTCCTCGGCGAGTACGGGGACCCCGGCGCGGAAGGGCTGCTCGGCGTCCTTCTCGGACCGTACGACCCAGACGCCCTTGCCGTCGTAGCCGCCGCGCACCGTCTTGAGGATGACCGGGAAGCCGTCCACCTCGGCGGCGAAGGCCGCCACGTCGGCCGGGCCGGTGACGATGCGGTGGCGCGGGCAGGGCGCGCCCAGCTCGGTCAGCCTGGCGCGCATGACGCCCTTGTCCTGAGCGTGCACCAGCGCGTCGGGTCCGGGCCTGACGGGGATTCCGTCCGCCTCCAGGGCGCGCAGATGCTCGATCGGCACATGCTCGTGATCGAACGTGATCACATCGCAGCCACGCGCGAAGTCACGCAGCGTGTCCAGGTCGCGGTAGTCGCCGACGACGACATCGCTGACCACCTGGGCCGCCGAGTCCTGCGGGGTGTCACTGAGGAGCTTGAATCTGAGGCCGAGGGGGATGCCCGCCTCGTGGGTCATACGGGCGAGCTGACCGCCGCCGACCATGCCGACTACCGGGAACGTCACGCCCCCAGGGTATCCGCCGCCCGGCGGGGCCTGCCCCCGAGCACGGCCGGGGCCCCCTCCCGTACGGGCGTCCCCCGTACGGCCGCCACCCACGGTGACCGAACGTGAC
Source organism: Streptomyces sp. NPDC094034 (assembly GCF_040303865.1). Lineage (NCBI taxonomy): Bacteria > Bacillati > Actinomycetota > Actinomycetes > Kitasatosporales > Streptomycetaceae > Streptomyces > Streptomyces sp. NPDC094034. Next base: position 49,995 of record NZ_JBEOUD010000031.1, read on the forward strand.
ATACGGTCCCCCAGGCGGCGGAAGGGGCCGCTGGTTAGCATGGTTCGGAACTGACATCGACCGGACGGGGCTGAACGGGCATATGAGCGAACGGGGCGCACTCCGCGTGCGACTGGACCGGCTCGTCCGCGAGGTGGTCAAGTTCGGCGCGGTGGGCGGCGCGGGGCTGCTGGTCAACCTGCTGGTCTTCAATCTCGTACGGCACACCACCACGCTCCCCGTGGTACGGGCCAGCATCCTGGCCACCGTCGTCGCGATCGCCTTCAACTATGTGGGCTTCCGCTACTTCACCTACCGGGACCGGGACAAGAGCCGCCGCACGAAGGAGCTGACGCTCTTCCTGTTGTTCAGCGTGGTCGGCCTGGTCATCGAGAACGGGGTGCTCTACACGGCGACGTACGGCTTCGGCTGGGACAGCCCGCTCCAGAGCAATGTCTTCAAGTTCCTCGGCATCGGGATCGCGACGCTCTTCCGCTTCTGGTCGTACCGCACCTGGGTGTTCCGTGCCCAGCCCGCCGCCGCGGCCGTGGGACTGCCGGAGGAATCGTTCCTGGAGCGGGACCCGCAGCGCCCGCGGCCCCATCGCGTCCGCGGCTGAGGAAGCCCTGGGGAAGCCCCTGTGGAAGCCCTCGTGGAGGGCCCTTGTGGAGGCAGGCCCCGAGGGCGGGTCACGCCACCCTGGTCAGCGGACCGGCCGCTCCGGGGATTTCGGCGCCTTGCGGGTACCGGCCTCCCGGCTCAGGAAGAGCGCGAAGACCGGCGGCTGCTGCTGGAGCAGCTCCAGCCGGCCGCCGTCCGCCTCCGCCAGGTCGCGCGCCACGGCGAGGCCGATCCCGGTGGAGTTGCGGCCACTGATGGTGCGCTCGAAGATCCGCGCCCCGAGGTCCGCCGGAACGCCCGGGCCCTCGTCGGTCACCTCGATGACGGACTGGTTGCCGGTGACACGGGTGCGCAGGGCGACCGTACCGCCCCCGTGCATGAGTGAGTTCTCGATCAGCGCGGCCAGCACCTGCGCGACCGCGCCCGGTGTGCCGACGGCCCGCATCCCCTGCCGGCCCGAGCAGACGATGGCCCGCCCGGCGCTGCGGTAGGCCGGGCGCCACTCCTCGATCTGCTGTTTGACGACCTCGTCGAGATCGAAGGCGACGGCGGAGCCGGTACGCGGGTCCCGCGCGTTGGTGAGCAGCCGCTCCACCACATCGGTCAGCCGCTCGACCTGTGCCAGCGCGACCATCGCCTCCTCCTTCACCGTCTCCAGGTCGTCGGTGGCGGAGATCTCCTCCAGCCGCATCGAGAGGGCGGTCAGCGGCGTACGGAGCTGATGCGAGGCGTCCGCGGCGAGCCGCCGCTCGGCGGTGAGCATCCGGGCGATGCGCTCGGCGCTGGAGTCGAGGACATCGGCGACCCGGTCGAGCTCGGGCACCGCGTACCTCTTGTGCCGGGGGCGCGGGTCGCCGGAGCCCAGGCGCTCCGCGGTCTCCGCGAGATCGGTGAGCGGCGAGGCCAGCTTGTTGGCCTGGCGTACGGCGAGCAGTACGGCGGCGATGACCGCGAGCAGCGCCACCGCGCCGATGATCAGGAGGGTGCGGCCGACCTCACGGGTCACGGAGGAGCGGGGCTCCTCGACGATGACGGTCTCGCCCTCCTCCCCCTTCGCCTTGCCCCGGATGACGCTGCCGGTCGGCCGCTCGCCGAGCTCGACGACGGGACGGCCCGGGATCTCGATCCGGGCGTACCGCGTCTGGTTGATCTGTTCGGCCAGCACCTTGGCACTGATGTGGTCGTCGGCGAGGAGGCGGCTGTCGACGATGCTCACCAGCCGCACCGCCTCGGAGTCCACGCTCTCCTGCGCGCTGCTGCTGATCGTGCGGGTCTCGACGATGACGAGCGACACCCCGAAGACGGCGATGACGACGAGCACCACGGCGAGCGTGGAGTTGATCAGACGCCGGCGCAAGGTGCCCTAGCTCTTCTCGAACCGGAAGCCGACCCCGCGCACGGTGGCGATATAGCGCGGGTTGGCGGCGTCGTCCCCGAGCTTCTTGCGCAGCCAGGAGATATGCATGTCGAGGGTCTTGGTCGACGACCACCAGGTGGTGTCCCAGACCTCGCGCATCAGCTGGTCGCGGGTGACGACCCGGCCCGCGTCCCGGACGAGGACGCGCAGCAGGTCGAACTCCTTGGCGGTGAGCTGGAGTTCCTCGTCGCCCATCCAGGCGCGGTGCGACTCGACGTCGATCCGTACGCCATGGGTGGCGGGGGCGGGCACGGGGTCCGAGGCGCCGCGCCGGAGCAGCGCCCGTACGCGTGCCAGCAGCTCCGCGAGCCGGAAGGGTTTGGTCACATAGTCGTCGGCGCCGGCGTCCAGGCCGACCACGGTGTCCACCTCGTCGGCGCGGGCGGTCAGCACCAGGATCGGCACGGCGTGGCCCTCGGCGCGCAGTCGGCGGGCGACTTCGAGGCCGTCCATCCCTGGCAGGCCCAGGTCGAGTACGACCAGATCGACACCGCCCTGGAGGCCGGCGTCCAGCGCGGTCGGACCGTCTTCGCGGACCTCGACCTCGTAACCCTCCCGACGCAGGGCGCGGGCCAGCGGCTCCGAGATGGAAGCGTCGTCCTCGGCGAGCAGTACACGGGTCATGGGGTGATGGTAGACCGCACGGGGCGGCGCTTGGGCCCTGCGCGGCAACGCCTTCGAGTTCATGTGCGATCCGATGATCTACCTTCGAATATAAGAGTCTAGTTCCATCAGAACCTGTGATTCATCTCTCAACTCCTTCCATAGGGGTCTCTGTCATGTCGTATGGTGGCGAGACGCCTGTAGTACCACCAGGAGACCTTTGGCCTGCTGAGCGCCGAGGGTCTCCTCTTCGCGTCTCCGTGCCGGGGACGGCGTGTCCCGCTCTCCGGCCCACCCCCACACGGCCCCCCACGGCCCCCCACACCGGGCGCGTCACCGCTGACCGAGCGCCGCGTCCCGAGCGAACAAGGATCGACCCATGGCCTCCAGCCTGACGAAGGACTCGCCCAGCGCTCCCGCCGGACCCGAGAAGACCTTCTTCGGCCACCCCCGCGGACTGGCCACGCTCTTCATGACCGAGATGTGGGAGCGCTTCAGCTTCTACGGCATGAGAGCCCTGCTCACCATCTATCTGATCTCCGGTGGCCCCGATGCCTCGAAGGGGCTTCAGGGCGGCGGGCTCGGCATGGATCTGGCCACCACGACGGCCATCTACTCCATCTACCTGTCCATGGTCTATCTGCTGGCGATGCCCGGTGGCTGGCTGGGCGACCGGGTCTGGGGGCCGCGCAAGACCGTCACGATCGCGGCCTGCACGATCATGCTGGGCCATCTCACCCTGGCCCTGCCGGGGACGGGGAGCTTCTTCGCCGGTCTGGCGCTGGTGGCGCTCGGTTCGGGTCTGCTGAAGGCCAATATCTCCACGATGGTCGGCCATCTCTACGACGGCCCCAACGACCCGCGCCGTGACGGCGGGTTCACCATCTTCTACATGGGCATCAACATCGGTGCCTTCTTCGCCCCCCTGATCATCGGCACCGTCGGCGAGACCTACAACTGGCATCTGGGCTTCGCCCTCGCGGCGCTCGGCATGGGCATCGGCCTGATCATGTTCCTGCTCGGTACGAAGCATCTGAGCCCGGAGAGCAGCCGTGTCCCGACCCCGCTCTCCCGCGAGGAGCGCGCCGGCTGGCTGCGCAAGGGCATGACCTGGCTGCTGATCGCCGCCGTCTTCTACGGCGTCGTCGGCCTCAGCGGCAACTTCACGCTCAACTGGGCGATGGTCCCGCTGACGCTCGCGGGCATCGCGATCCCGGCCGCCGTACTGATCCGGATCAAGCGCGACAAGGAGCTGTCGGAGACCGAGCAGACCAGGATGTCCGGGTACATCTGGTTCTTCGTGGCCGCGGCCGTGTTCTGGATGATCTACGACCAGGGCGGCTCCACGGTCCAGGCGTTCGGTACGACGAAGGCCTCGGGCGAGCTGTTCGGACTGGGCTTCCCGTCCTCCTGGTACCAGTCGCTGAACCCGGTGTTCATCATGGCGCTCGCGCCGGTCTTCGCCTGGTTCTGGCTCTGGCTGAACCGCCGCGGCCAGGAGCCGAGCACGGTCGTGAAGTTCGCCGCCGGGCTGTTCTTCGTCGGCGTCTCGTTCTTCTTCTTCCTGGTCCCGCTGGCGATGGCGGCGGACGGCACGCTGGTCAGCCCGCTGTGGCTGGTGGGCATCTATCTGATCCAGACCGTGGGCGAGCTGTGCGTCTCCCCGGTGGGGCTGTCGGTGACGACGAAGATGGCGCCGGCGAAGTACGCGAGCCAGATGATGGGAATCTGGTTCCTGGCGGTCACCGCGGGCGACTCCGTGACCGGCCTGCTCTCCATCGGCGGGGTCGATCTGGGCAAGACGGGTGTGGTGGCCCTGGAGGCACTGCTCGCGTCCCTGGCCGGCTTCGCGGTCTTCATGTACCGCAGGAAGGTCCGGGCGCTGATGGGCGACATCCACTAGGGCGTCTCTTCAGGCGTCTCTTCAAGCGTCTCTTCAGGCGGGCCTTCAGGCGGGTCTTCGAAGGAGCGCCCACGAGATGTGAGAGGGCCGCCGCGCCGGGTAACGGTCGCGGCGGCCCCGTCGCGTCAGCTACGCGCGTCACGACGGAGCGGCCAGCTCCGCCCAGACCGTTTTGCCGGCCGCGCCGGGTGCCCGGACCACGCCCCAGTCGAGGCAGAGCCGCTGGACGATGAACATGCCGTGGCCGCCGGGGCGTCCCGCGCGATGCGGGGTGCGGGGGGCCGGCTGGCCCGCACCGCGGTCCGTGACCTCAAGACGCAGCACCTTGGCGGTGTGCGCGACCCGCAGCCCTTCGGGACCCTCCGCGTGCAGACACGCGTTGGTGACCAGCTCGGAGACGACCAGCAGTACGTCCTCCGCCGCCGCCCGCTGGTCCGCGGTCGACGCGGGGAGCCAGCCCCAGTCGTAGAGCGCCTGGCGGGTGAAGTCGCGCGCGAGCGGTACGACACCGCTGGCGCCGACCAAGGCGAGCGACCGTACCCGCGCGCCGGACGCGGCGGCGGTTCCCGCACCGTCCGGCTCGGGGCCGAGGTCGCCCGGCGGAGGCTGCCGGGTGGTGCTCATCAGCGCTTCACCTCACCGATTCACCGAATAATCCAGTTCTTGATCTACAGAGAGTGCGGGTTCCCGGAGGGCGGGCTCCCGCTGGGTCCGCCGGGTGTCTTCTGCCCCTCCGAATCGTGACAACACCCACTTCACCGATCCGGAAATGGTGAGGAGCGCAACAAGACAGGGCAGGGCGAGGGTCCGGGTTGTGGCCCGGGGTGCAGAGTAGCGGCCGGAGTCAGTCGGCCAGGGCCTCTTCGAGGGAGTCGTGGACGGTGAAGACCGCGTCCGCGCCGGTGATCTCGAAGACCCGGGCCACCACGGGCAGCATCGCGGCGAGATGGACCCCGCCGCCGGCGGCATCCGCCTTGAGGCGGGCGCCCAGCAGAACATTGAGTCCGGTGGAATCGCAGAATTCCAGTTGCGAACAGTCGATCACAAGGCGTGACCGGCCCTGTTCGAGTGCTTCGTCCAGAGGTGTCCGCAACAGATCGGCCGTGTGGTGATCCAACTCACCGGCCACCGTCACCACTTCGCTCCGGCCCTCGGTCCGAACCCCGACCCGAAGCCGGCCCCGGTTCGTGCTGCCGACCGTCTGGCGGTCCATGCCCGTCCCTCTTCGCCGTGTCGTGCGCCGTCGTCAGATTCTGCCGTCTCGGCGCCATCTGATCCCGATGACGCCACTCGAACATTACGCCTTTCACACGCCGACCGGTACCCAAAGTCCCCCACAATAAGGACATATGAAACAATTAACACTTGCAACTGTCCGTGCCTAACGGGTAGGGCTTGTAGGGACACATCCGACCACGGCCGGCTTTGGAGGCGCCGCACACCGCAGCAGCGCGCATTGGCATCGGCAGCCATATGCCGAGAACGTATGGAGGAGACCCATGTCACCCCCGCTCGACGACACGCGTACCCAGCACGCGCCGTCGACAACTCCGTCCGCCCCCCACGAGACCGACATCACGTCGGCCGGCATAGCCTCACAGACCGGCACCGCCTCACAGACCGGCACCGCCTCGCGGGCCCGCGTCGCCTCGCGGACCGGCGTCGAGGGCCTTGAGGACCTGCCCGAGATCCCGCCCTTCGACGAGGTGGGCGCGGTGGATGCCCGAGCCCTCTCGAAGACGCTCTTCGCCCGGCTGGAAGCCCTCGAAGAGGGCACGCACGAGCACGCGTATGTCCGCAACACCCTGGTCGAGCTGAATCTCGCCCTGGTGAAGTTCGCGGCCGCCCGGTTCCGCTCCCGCAGCGAACCGTTGGAGGACATCGTGCAGGTCGGCACGATCGGTCTGATCAAGGCCATCGACCGCTTCGAGCTGAGCCGCGGCGTCGAGTTCCCCACCTTCGCGATGCCGACCATCGTCGGCGAGATCAAGCGTTTCTTCCGCGACACGTCGTGGTCGGTACGCGTACCGCGCAGACTCCAGGAACTCCGCCTCGACCTCGCCAAGGCGGGCGACGAACTGGCCCAGCAGCTCGACCGGGCACCCACCGTCGCCGAACTCGCCCACCGCCTCGACATCACCAACGAGGAGGTCGTCGAGGGCATGGCGGCGAGCAACGCGTACACCGCGAGCTCGCTGGACGCCCAGCCCGAGGACGACGACTCCGAGGGCGCGCTCGCGGACCGGATCGGCTACGAGGACCATGGGCTCGAAGGCATCGAGTACGTCGAGTCCCTGAAGCCGCTGATCGCGAGCCTGCCGTCGCGGGACCGCAAGATCCTCTCCCTGCGCTTCGTCGCCAATATGACGCAGTCGGAGATCGGCGAGGAGCTCAATATCTCCCAGATGCATGTGTCCCGGCTGCTCTCCCGCACCCTCAAGAGACTCAGAAAGGGTCTGACGCTGGAGGAGTGAGGCACCCGCGCTCCCCGCCCCGGCGGCCTTATTGACGGCTCGTCCGTTATGGGCCACATTGAGCCGGGCAGGGGGGAGCGTGGGGAGACGCGATGGCTCTTGGGGAGGGCTGCCCGGCGGAGCACTCCGCGCACGCGGCGTTGGAGACGCTGATGCGCCGTCGCCTCGGCAGGGAATGTCTGTATGTGCCGTCGTGCCGGCTGGGGCTGTATGTGGCGCTGCGCCACTGGTGCCGGCCCGGCGGGCGCGTGCTGATGTCGCCGGTCAACGACGACGTGATCTTCTTCGTGGTGCTCGCCGCCGGACTGCGTCCCGTACAGGCGCCGTTGCGCGCCAGGGACGGGTCCATCGACCCGGCCGGCCTCCCGGAGTCCGGCTGGCGCGGGCTGTCGGCCGTGCTGACCACCAATCTGTACGGGAACCCCGACCCGGCGCCCGAACTGCGCGCCCGCTGCGACGCGTTGGGGATCCCGCTCATCGAGGACGCCGCGCACGCCATCGGCAGCGAGGTGGCGGGGCGGCCGGTCGGCGGCTTCGGGGACGCGTCCGTGTTCAGTCTCTCCAAACATGTGGGGGCCAAGAGCGGCGGTTTTCTCGCGCTCGCGGATCCGGGGCTGCGTACGGAACTGGCGCGGGCCCGTGACGCGCTGCTCGAACCCTCCCGGCTCACCGCCGAACTCGCCTACGCGCTGCGCCCGTACGCCGAGGCCGGTGTCCGGGGGCTGCGGCTGGTGCGGGCCGCGCGCGCCGCGCTGCGGCTGCTCGGGCGGGAGGAGCGCGCGGAGATCCGGATGCCGTTGCGCGGTGCGGAGTTACGGAAGGCCCTCACCGGAGCGCCGGGGCTCGGCGGCTTCCACTCCTGGATCCGGGTCGACATGCACGACTACCGGCTCCGCTCGGGCCGGTCCCGGCTGCGCCGTACGGAGCGGCTGCTCGGCGGTCTCGACCAGCGGCTCGATCTGCACCGCGCGGGGACAATGCGGCTACTGGCCAGTCCATGGGGCGAGCCCGGTCACATGGCCGTGGCACCGGGCTCGGGAGGCGCGGCCCGGGCACCGGGCACCGGAGGCGCGGCCGGGGCACAGCCGCTCTTCCGGGTGCCGCTGCTGGTGGAGGACCGTGACGCGGCGATCGCCGCGCTCGCCGCGCACCACATCACCACCGGCTATCTCTACGATCCGCCGCTCGACGACTACGCGGGCGAGGTCTTCACCGATCCGTCGCCCGCGCCGGAACCGGCCGCCTGGTTCGCGCGGCACGCCCTGCCCGTCGACCCGTGCCGGGCGGATCAGGTGATCGCCGTACTCGACGCGCTGGGCGCCCGGCCCGCGCGCCGGGCGGAAAGCGGCGTAGGGCATGGCGGCGGTGGCTGACACCGCGCGGTTGCGCGGGCCCGCCACCACCGGCCCCGACAAGGCCGACGGCGACTCCATGTTCCGTAACGCCTATGCCCTGATGCTCTCCACCGGTGTCTCCGCCGCCCTGGGCCTGGGCTTCTGGCTGGTCGCCGCGCGCTACTACACCGAGGAGGCGGTCGGCCAGGGCTCGGCCGCCATCGCCGCGATGCGGCTGCTCGCCTCGCTCACCGCCACCACCATGATCGGCGCGGTGGTGCGTTACGTACCGCGCGCGGGCCGCGCCACCGGCGCGCTGGTGTGGCGCGCGTACGCGGTCAGTTCGCTGGTGGTCTGCGCCGCCTGCGTGGTGTTCCTCGCGACGCTCGATCTGTGGGGTCCCTCGTACGCGCCGCTCGACGGGGTCACGGCCGGAGTCGTGTTCACCTCGGCCTGTGTCGCCTGGGCGCTGCTCACCCTCCAGGACGGGGTGCTGACCGGGCTGCGCAGGGCGTTCTGGGTGCCTGTCGGCAACGCCGCGTTCTCCCTCGGCAAGCTGCTGCTGCTCGCCGCGTTCGCCACGGCGATGCCGGTCCTCGGGGTCTTCGTGTCCTGGGCGGCGGCCATCGCGCTGTCCGTTCTGCCGCTCGGCTGGCTGGTCTTCCGCAGGCTGATCCCGCGTCAGGTCGCCGCCGACCACGACCGGGAGCCGCCCAGGGCGCGGGACATCGGGCGGTTCCTGGCCGGGGACTCGATCGGGGCGCTGTTCAGTCTGGCGATGATCAATCTGCTGCCGGTGCTGGTCGCGGTCCGCTTCGGCGCCGCGCACAACGCCTTCTTCTACACCGCCTACACCGTCGGCGGCACGATGGAGTTCATGGCCATCAACATGGCCTCCTCGCTCACCGCGCACGCCTCGCACAGCCCGGACCGGCTCGCCGAAGGGGTGCGCGGGGCGCTGCGCCGGATGACGGTGCTGCTCGTGCCGGTGGTGCTGGTGCTGGTGGTCTTCGCACCGCAGGTCCTCGCGCCGTTCGGCGCGGACTACGCCCGGCACGGCTCCACGGTCCTGCGGCTGCTGGCCGCCGCCGCGCTCCCCCGGGTCGTCGTGGAGCTGTACATCGGGGTGCTGCGGGTCCAGGGGCGTACGGGCATGCTGGCCGCGTTCCAGGGCGCCATGTGTGTGCTCGTACTCGGCAGCGCCCTGTTCCTGCTCGGTCCGGCGGGCATCTCCGGCGCGGGTCTGGCGATGCTGCTGTCCATGACGGTGATGGCGCTGATCGCGGCGCCGGGGCTGCGCGCGGCCCTGCGCAAGCGCGCGCCGCGGAAACAGGCACCAGGGGAACGGACACCACGGAAACAGGCAGCACGGAAACAGGCACCACGGAAACAGGCGACACGTACGAAGGGCGCCGACGCGTATGGAACCAGCTGGGCCCGGGAGGCCGCGCGGCTGCGCGCGGAGGCCGCCGCCGCCCCGGCGCATCACCCGCCCTGGTCCGCGGACTCCCCGGCCTCAGCCGCCTCCACCGTGGACGAGAGCCGGGTCATCACCGTGCTCTGGCTGCTTCTCGGACTGGCGGTCGGGCTGTTCTGGCCGCCGCTCGTCCGCCTCGGGGACATCGGCCGCGATCAGCTCACCGGCGGCCAGCTCCTCTCCGTAATACCCCCGCTGACGCTTGTCTCGGGCATGGTGCTGATCGTCGTGCAGTGCGCCGCCGTCTCCCTCGTACGGCCGGGCCCGGCGCTGCTCACGCTCGGGCCGCTGGCGATCTTCGCCGCGCTGCACAGCGCGCCCGTGCTGCTGGGCGTATGGCCCGACCGGATGTCCGGGCCCTGGCACGAGCCGGTCGCCGGCCTGCTCACCGACCTCCTGGGCGGCCTGTCGGGCGGCGTCTCGGGCGGCGTCTCGGACACGGACGGGGTTCTGCGGACGCTGCCCGTGGCCCTGCAACTGCTCGGGCTGGGGCTCGCCGCCGTCACCCTGTGGGCCCTGGGGACGGACGGACGGGTCACGGCGGGGGCGGTGTGGGTGCTCGCGGTGGCGGGCTGGGCGGCACAGAAGCAGTTCGCGGCGATCGCGCTGCCCGTGTCCCTGGGGGTGTGCGCGGCGGCGGCGATCGCGCTGGTGGTGCTGGTCGTACGGCGGCGTCACCGCGCCGGAACCGGCTGACGGAAGTACGGGGCGCGCCCCGCCTCGCGGTAACCCTCCAGCGCCGGGCCCTCGTTGACCGTCAGATCGCAGCCCTCGCCCGGTACCGGCCGGTTCCAGTGCACCAGCGCCCGCACCCCCGGGAGCGTCGGCGCCACCGCCGGGATCTCCCGGTACCAGTCGCGCTGGCGGTCGGGCCGGTCCGGGTCGGGTGCCGTGCTGAACTCGGCGAGCATGACGGGTTTCGTGGCGGACACGTTCGCGCGCAGCCACTCGTAGGACGGCCGCTGGCTGCGCTCGAAGTCCAGCCAGTTCTCCGAGTCGTGGCAGCCGAAGTAGTTGTACTGGTCCATCCCGATCCAGTCGACGTAGTCGTCACCCGGGTAGAGGGATTTCATCAGCGCGGCGTTGCCCAGATAGCCGGAGACGGTCCACACCCACACCACGTTGTCCACGCCGAGCTCCTCGAAGCGGTCGTGGAGATGGCGGTGGGCGGCGATGAACTCCTCGGGCGTGCCCGCGTCCGGCGTACGGAAGTCGGTCTCCTGGTCGAAGGAGAGGAAGACGCGCTTGCCGTACGCCTTGAGGCGCCGGGCCCCCGGGTCGATGATCTCCTCGTCGAACGTCCCGTCCGCGACGGCCCGCCAGCCGAGCTGGGTCTCGGTCCAGTTCTCGTGGTGCGGCTCGATCCATACGGTGGACTCCCAGGCCAGCATCAGCAACCGGTCCCGGCCCAGCTCGCGTTCGTCGGGGGTGAGCAGCACTCCGTCCCGCTCGGTGTTGGACATGTCGTGGTAGTTGTAGACGAGGTCGAGTTCGCGACCGATCTTCTTCTCGAAGGCGTACACCGCGTCCTTGAGCGAGCCGTCGCGCGCGTAGGGGATGTACGCGCCCCACCAGGCCCCGCACGGGGGTTCCAGTGCCGCGGTCGGCGCGCACGAGCCGTTCACCGCGTCCTGGTCCGCGTCCCCCGTGCCGTCCCGGGAGTGCCATACGCCGATCCCGGCGAGCAAGGCCCCCACGGCGGCCAGGACGAGGGCCAGATATGCCGTCCCGCCGGCCCCGGGCGTGCGCCGCCGGGCGCCCTCCCTGCCGGTCATCGGTCGTTACCGGCGCTGCGTTCGGCACGTTCGGTGCGTTCGGCACGTTCGGTGCGTTCGGCACGTTCGGTGCGCTCGGCACGTTCGGTGCGCTCGGCACGTTCGGTGCGCTCGGCGCGTTCGATGTGCTCGGTGCGCGCCGCGTGTCGTGCGCGCGTGGTTCGTTTGGTTCGTTTGGTTCGTTTGGGACGACGCTCCACCGCCCCACGGGTCGCGGCGGGCAGCGGCAGGGCGGGCAGCGGTGCCACGACCGTGCAGAAGGCCGCGAGCGACATCAGAAACACCGTGGCCGAGAATCCCCGCACCAGAAAGAGCGCGGTGGCGGTCAGGGTCGCGAGGGACAGGCTCAGCGGCGCGGCCAGCGCCAGCGCCTCCAGCCGGGCGGCGGGCCGCAGATCACGGGGCAGCGGGAGGAGCAGCGCGCAGCCGGGGCCGAGGAGGACGAAGAGCAGGACGGGTATCCAGCGCGGCGGCACGCCGTCGGGCAGCTCCGTCGCGGCGAGCGCGAGCCAGCCGGAGAGCGCGAGGGCGCCTCTGAGCCAGGGTTGGGCCGGTGCCTTGGCGTGGTGCACCCTGCTGTCGTTCACCGCGCCGCCATTCACCGCGCTGTCGTTCATCGCGCTGTCGTTCATCGCGCTGTCGTTCACTGCGCTGCCGCTCACCGTGGCTTCTCCTCCGTGCGCGTGTCTCGCGGTACGTGTTCCAGTTCGAGCCCGTGCTCGCTCTCCTCCACGACCCGGAAGTACGGCGAGCGCTTCAGTGCCTCGCTCATCCGGTCGTAGCCGCCGGGCGGCAGATAGCCCTCGCCGGTGGTGGCCTTCTCCTGGGAGGGGGTGAGGATCACGAACGCGGGGCGACCGTCCGGGATGCCCGCGTCGAGGTACCCGGCCGGGTCCCGGAGCATCTTCAGGTTCTCCGGCACTTCCTGTTCGGTGAAGAACCAGCGCTCGTAGTGGTCGTAGCGGTAGTACGCGCCGGGGAACGACCCGGTGGTGGCGAGGATCAGTGCCCCGTCCGGCGCGCGGTCGTAGGCCCGTTTCACGAACGCGGTCTCGGCGGGCGGCGCGTACTGCATGCCCTCCTTGCCGTAGTACGACGGCAGGAAGCCCGCCAGCAGGGCGACCAGCGCCACGGGCAGCGCGACCACCGCGACGCCCCGCGCCACCCTCCGGGCCCTGCCGGTACCGGCGACGGTGGGGACGAGCGCGGCGGCGGCGAAGAAGGCCGTCCCCGGCAGCCCGAACAGATAGACGCGGAACAGCATTTCGCCGCCATAGTCATTGACGGCGAACAGCGGGACGGGCGCCGCCGCGGCCAGCAGCAGCGGCAGGGCGCTCCGTACGAGCCGGCGTCTCAGCAGCACGGCCGCGCCCGCGAGCACGGCCAGGATCAGCACCATCAGGATGTTGGCACGCCCCACCAACTCCGGTCCCGGGCCGCTCGGTTCACCCGCGAATCCCGCGCGGGAGTTGTTCAGCAGATCGCCCGCCGAGTCGCGCAGGGTGCTCAGGGTGTCCAGGAACAGCACCCGTCCCATCGTCAGATCCCAGACGAGCATCAGCACACCGGTGACCACGAGCAGCCCGAGATTGCGGTAACGGCGGGTCAGACAGAGGGCCAGCAGGGTCATGCAGAGCATCACCGGGGTCAGCTGGTGCGCGGCGTTGACCGCCGCGATGAGCGGCGCCAGTATCGCCACGCCGGCCGCCCGCTGGCGCGTGGTGGTGGGCGGCGGTACGGACGCGGCGGCCGGGTCGAGCAGGGACCGGTCGCGCAGCCGCCCGGCGGATCCCGGCCGCACGAAATGCCGTACGACCACGGCGAACACGGTCAGGAAGAGCAGATAGGCGAAGGCCTGCGGGGACAGATAGTCCTGGCCCACCCAGTTGGCGAGCTGGAAGATCCAGACGGCGGTCCACACCAGCCGCCAGTCGTCGGTGAAGGTGCGGTAGATCAGTATCAGGACCGGCAGCGTCAGCAGCCCGAACAGGACCGGCGCCCAGTTGATGAACGAGGCGGCGCCCGGCACCCCGAAGGCCCGGATCAGGGCCGCGTTGAGCGAGAAGAAGCCCGGCCACTGGTCGTACGCGGACATGCCGCCGGACAGTTCGGCGTGCGGGTATACCGTCCCCTCGGCCAGCAGCCTGGCGATCACGGCGTCGTGCTTGGACGCCCAGGCGTAGCGGACGGAGTCGTAGAGGAGAGCGGGCGGCGCCTTGAGCGCCACCAGCATCGCGACACAGTGGGCGAGCGGCCACCAGGGGGCGGTGCCCGCCCGGCGCAGGCTCAGCGGAAAGCCGATCGAGAGCATGACCAGCGAGGCGTAGAACGCGATGGGGAAACGGTCGAGGAGACCGAAGTCCCCGATGTCCCGGAACCCGATCCTCGGTAACGACCAGGTCCACAGCGCCGCCGCGACCGCCAACGGAAGCCAGGGCGGCAGCCGCCGGGGCCGGAGCACGGCCGATGGGCGGGAGGGAGCGGCGGACGGGCGGGACGGGGCGGTGGATGGGCGGGAGGGCGCGGCGGACGGGCGAGACGGGGCGGTGGACGGGCGGGGCTCTCGTGGCATGTCCCCGCCTATCCGGCGAACTCGGGCCCGCGCACACGGGCGCGCGCGGTTCGGTACAGCCGCCAGCCCAGCGTGGCCGTCGAGTCCGGGAAGGGAGCGACCCTGACCCGCCCGCCGCGCGCTCCCTCGTCCGCCATCCAGGACTCGATGTCCGCCACGGTGTGGGTACGGCGGACGATGAGCCGGGCGATGCGGTACGGCTCGTCGCGCGACGAACTGAGCGCGTGGCGGACGGCGACGGCGGAGGCGTACCCGGCGGCCTCGGCGGCCCGCCGGACCGCGCGGCTGTTGTAACCGTGCGGATAGGCCAGATGCGCCACCTCGTGGCCGAGGGCGTCCTCCAACGCGCTTTTGGATTCGCGCAGTTCACGGTGGAGCGCGGGGGCGCGGAGAGTGTCCAGCTGGGGATGGGTGACGGTGTGGGCGCCCACCTCGATGCCGTATCCCTCCAGCGCGCTCGCCTGGGCGAGCGTCATCATCGGGGCGGGCGGCAGCAGGCAGCCGGAGTCGGATCCGGAGACTCGTGTGCGTGTGTGCGCGTGCGTGCGGATGAGGGCGCCGGTGGTCAGATAGGCGGTGGCGGGCAGCGCGCGGGCGGCGAGCGCCTCGGCCGTGGGGCCGGGCAGATCGGCGAAGCCGTCGTCGAAGGTGAGGACGACGGGCCGGGGCGGCAGGGGCGTGCGGCAGACGAGATGGCCGGCCAGCACGCTGACCGGGACCGGCGTACGGCCGCAGGCGACGACCGCGTCCAGCTGGGCCGCGAAGTCCCTTGGGGTAACGGTGAATTCGGCGATCCAGTCGGGCGGGTCGTCCGTGACGGCGTGGTAGAGCAGGACCGGGACACGGGCGGCGGCGGGCAGGACCTTCACGCCTGGCCCCCGTCCCTGGCTATCCGTCTGCGGGCCTTCGCGTAGCCGAGGGGGCCGTAGAGCATGCCTCGGCGCTCCAGCCGGGAGAGGGAGCGCGGCCAGGGGTGGTGCTGGGCGCCGTGCGTGCCGGGCACGCCGGGTACGCCGGGCACTCCGGGTACGCCGGTCACTCCGGGTACGCCGGTCACTTCTGACGCGGACGCCTCTTCTCGCGAGCGCTGGGCGGTGATCGCCCGGGCATGGGCCAGGCCGCGCGGCAGCCTCGCCAGCAGGGCGGGCAGCAGCGCGGGACGGCGCATGACGATCGCGGTCAGATACGCGGTGAGGCCGGCGCCGTATCCGTACGCCTGGTTCTCCAGGTCCCGCCAGGTCTCGCGGTGGTGGTGCCAGACGAGCGCCGTTGGCGTGTAGCGCAGCCGGTGGCCCGCGGACAGGATCCGGACGAAGGCGTAGAGGTCGTCGCCGCCCCGGGCCGGGGTGCCGGTGCCGGTGGCCGGGTCGAATCCACCGACGGCCCGCAGCGCGTCGGCGCGGAAGGCCATATTGGCGCCGGAGCCGAAACTGCCGGCGGTGAACGGGAAGAGCGGTTCGCCGGCGGGCGGCCAGGCCGGGTCATACACACGCGGCTCGAAACCCTTGGCGAAGCCTCCGTGGCTCTCCAGCAGGATCTGGGCGGGGGTGGTGAGCCGGGCGGGCAGGATCAGGCCGGTGACACACCCGAGGCCGGGGTCCGCCGCGAAGGGCGTCGTGAGCGCGGTGAGCCAGTGCGGGTCGGCGATCACGTCGTCATCGGTGAAAGCGACGACCGCGCCGTCCGTGTCGTCCAGACCGCGGTTGTGGGCGAGGGCCAGCCCGGGGCGCGATTCGTGTACGTAGTCGACGCGGCCCGCGTACCGGGAGGTCACGAGGTCACGGGTGGCGGACGTGACGGGTGCGTTGTCGACGACGAGGACGCGGAAGTCCGGGTGGTCCTGTGCGAGGAGCGAGTCGAGGGCGCGGGCGAGCTGTCCCGCGCGCTCACGGGTCGCGACGACGACGGTGGTGCGGGGCGGGGCGTACGGCTCGTCGGCGGGTGCCGGCTCGTATCGGCCCGGGTCCTTCCGGTCGGTCCGGTCTCTCCGGTCGGTCCGGTCGGTCCGGACTCTCTCGTCACTCCGGTCCGTACGGTCTCTCTCGTCACCCCTGCCCCTCTGGCCCTTCCGGCCCCTCTGGCCCTTCCGCGCGCGGAATGCGGCCGTAAGCACCTCGGCGGGGTCCTCCCCCGACCCGACCCGGCCGAGCACGATGGCGGCGGGGCGGCCCCTGAGTCGTACGAGCGCGTAGACGTACCCCTCGCCGAGGGGCGACCCGCCGGGCGCGGGGGCCAGGGAGAGGACCGGGCCGTCGGGGCCGTCGAGATCGAGTTCGGCGACGGCGACGGACGCGAACGCGGCTGACGCGCACGCGGCTGTGGATGGATACGTCATCTGCTCCCCCGTAGGTCCTGCCCGCCCCGCCGGTCGCCCCGGCCCGTCCTCCACCCCGTCATCCGGCCTGTCCCCCGGCCTGTCATCCGGCCCGCAGCCGGCCCAGCCGCTTCAGCGTCCGCTGCGCGTATCCCGCCAGCCTCGGCCTGCTCCGTACGAAGCTGTGCGCCCTGCGGGAGGGCTCCCTGCCCAGCCAGGAGAGCGCCGCCCGCGCGCCCGGGCGCGCCGCGGAACCCTCGTACACCCGTAGCCCGCCCGTCTTCAGCGCGTCCTTGTACTCCGCCGCGCCACGCCCCAGATCCAGCATGCCGATGCCCGCTGCCGCGGCGGCCTCGGCCATGCGCAGATGCAGGATCAGCCCCGGCGAGAACCTGGCGAACTCTGGGTCGTAGGCCGGGAACCAGCAGGACAGCACCGTGCGCGAGCGCAGTCCGAAGTGCGCGGCGACGGGCCGGCCCGCGGCGTACAGCACGGAGAGCAGCCCGGAGCAGCCGGGCGTACGGGTGTCCGCGAGCAGCCGTACCAGCCCGCTGATCCACTCCTGGGCGAACCGGTCGCGACGGCCGGTCCTGCGGTACTGCGCCGACTTCCACGTCATGAGCGCGCGCAGGGCGGCCGGATCGCGTTCGTCGAAGACGAAGCGGACCTCGCCCGCCTGCCGGCCGAGCCTGCGCTCCTTCGCGGTGGTTGTACGGAGAAACTTTGGCGACCGCGCGCGCAGACCCGACTCGTACGCGGCGTACCCGTCCCCGACCTCGATCACCGGCGACTCGAACCCCTCGGCCGCCGAGGGCACGAACAGCCCCTGTCCCGCTTCCAGGTTGTCGAACTCCCAGGCCGCCAGCGAGCAGCCGCCGAGCAGTTCGCGCGCGGTCAGCGGCAGACCGGTACGGAGCACCGCGCCCTGGCAGTCGGAGACCCCGAGACCGATCGCCCGCCCGTATCCCAACGGGCCCTTCTCGTAAGGGAAGAAGCCGACGGGCCCGCCGTCCCCCTGCCGCTCCCGCAGGACCGCCACGCGCGACGCCGGTCGCACGAGGCCCACCGCGCGGGTGAACTCCGGTTCCATGAACGGGTTGGCGGGCGCGCCGGACGCGGCCCGTAACGCACGCCAGGCCCCGATGTCCGGCTCGGCCAACTCCCCCGGCGCCACCACCTCGATCTCGACGCGCGCGTGCGCGGCATCGCGTAGATCGCTCAATTCGACCCCCCGGTCGCGTCCCCGCCCCGATAGGACGGTACCCGCCCAAATCACTCCGGGACAACGGGCGGGAACGGGCTGTAGCGGTCCCTAGGTCCTGTCGGGCCGGAACACGCTCAACCACGACCGAAGGAACCCGGAAGCGACCGGAAGCGACCGGAAGCGGCCGAAACAGGCCGGAAGACATCGGAAGAGGCCGGAACAGCTCCTGTGCCGGGGCGCCCGCTCCCTCATAGGATCGGATCGACCCGTGCCGGGAGGGAGTGTCCGATGACCGCGTCAAATACGCCGCAGCCCGCGTCGCACTCCACACACTCCGTGCACTCCACACACTCCACGCCCCACCGGATGGACTCGTCCGGCGGCTGTCCGCACGCCGCCAACGCCGCGCTGCTGGCGAAGGGTGCCGCGGCCGAGGTGCTGCTCCCCGGGGACGTACCGGCGGCGGCGGTGCTCGGGCACGAGGCGCTCAAGGAATTCATCGGCCATCCGGATGTCGCCAAGAACGCCCGGCACTTCACCGCGCTGCGCGAGGGGCGCATTCCGGACGGCTGGCCGCTGCGGACCTTCGCGACCGTTCAGGGCATGGTCACCTCGGACGGCGACGACCACCGGCGGCTGCGTTCACTGGTGGGCAAGGCGTTCACGGCCCGGCGGGTGGAGGCGCTGCGCCCCGGCATCGAGCGGCTGACCGACGAACTGCTGGACGGTGTGGAGGCCGCGGCGGCGGGAGCGGACCGCGGCGGTGCGCACGGCGGCGGTACACATGGCTCCGGCGCGGATGACGGCGGTGCGGATGACGGCGGCGTAAGTGATCGTGCGGGTGACGGCGTGGTGGATCTGCGGGCGCTCTTCGCGCTGCCGCTGCCCATGCGCGTCATCAGTGAACTGCTCGGTGTGGACGAGGAGTTCCGGGACCGGCTGCATGTGCTCTCGAACCAGGTGGTCGCGACCGACATCGGCCCCGAGGAAGCGGTGGCCGCGAACCGCGAGATGGTGGCGGTGCTGTCCGCCGTGGCGGCTTCCCGCGAGGCCCGTCCGGGGGATGACCTCACCAGCGCCCTGATCGCCGCGCGCGAGGAGGACGGCGACCGGCTCGGTGAGGACGAACTCATCGGCACGATGATCGTGATGATCATCGCCGGTCATGAGACCACCCTCAATCTGATCACCAACGCGGTGCGCGCGCTCTGCGCCCACCGGGACCAGTTGGAGCTGATCAGGGCCGGTGGCGCCGACTGGACGGACGCGGTCGAGGAGACGCTGCGCTGGGACAGTCCGGTCAGTTTCTTCCCGTTCCGTTATCCGACCCGGGATCTGACGGTGGATGGCACGCTGATCCGGGCGGGCATTCCGGTGCTGGCCGGCTTCTCGGCCGCCGGCCGTGATCCCGCCGCCCACGGCCCGGACGCGGACCGCTTCGATATCAGGCGCCGTACGCGCTCCACCACGCGACATCTCTCGCTGGGCCACGGTGCGCACTACTGTCTGGGCGCACCGCTGGCGAGGATGGAGACGACGATCGCGCTGCGGCGGTTGTTCAGTCGCTTCCCGGACCTGAGGGTCGCGGTCCCGGAGGAAGAGCTTCCGCGTCATCGGAGCTTTGTGGGCAACAGCGTGCGGGAACTGCCGGTGGTGCTGAGGTAGTTGAGCCCGCCGCAGCCGTGATCGGCGACGAGACGCCTTATAGGCGCAGCCCGACGGCCAGGGCGATGGTGATCCCCAGCGTGCAGACCGCGACGACGAACCACGCCTGGTGCTTCGCTTCCGGAGTCATGTTCGGTGTCGCCCTTCACGTTCGTGCAAGTAGTCCATGAACGTGCGGCACATACGGGCCAGGGCTCGCATGTGGACCCAGTTCGCCATGGCGCCGTCGCCGGGCCCGCTGCCGGTCAGGTCGTACCAGTCCTTCAGCGCGCCCTTCGCCCGGACCGTGTGCTCGGTCTCGGGGATCCGCTCCACGAACCCGACGAGCAACGCCCCATGGGTGATCAGCCGGTTGGTGAGATCGGTGATCTCCACCGGCGGCGGCATCAGACGATGCGGGGCGAGCGCTCGGTCGATGTTCAAGGCTATGACATCGAAGGCGATATCGTCATATGCCAATGCCTTCCTATGAGCGTTTTCCTCTGTGCCTCCGGCTCTGCGGTCTGTCACTGTGGTCACCTTGGCCCCCCGCTCTCTTCGTGTGTTCGGCGTCTACTTGAAGAGAAAACCGCGTTATTACCCTCCCCGGGTACCGTGGAGGGTAGGTCCGAGAATGAAAGCCATGAACGCTTGGGGGAGTTAAAGGCATGGCGAGTAACTCACGTCACTCACGCACACCCAATGCAGGGTTGGCCTCCCTGCTTGAGCAGGCGAAATGGTCCCGTGCGCAGTTCGCGCAGATAGTCAATCGCATCGGCGCGGAAGCCGGACTCCAGCTGCGCTACGACCAGTCCGCGGTCTCCCACTGGGTCGCGGGCACCACCCCGAAGGAGCAGGTCAGACCACTGATCGTGGAGGCGTTCGCGCGTAAGCTCGGACGTCCGGTCACCCATGCGGAGGCCGGTCTGCCGGTCGCCGCCTCCGCGCACCTCCCGGCGGGCTCCGGCCTGCCCGGCTCCTACGGTTACGGCCCGAACGGCACTTCCGGCACTTCCGGCGTCAACACGTTCGAAGAACTGGTCGACATGGGGAGGGCCGACATGGACCCGTCGCGTCGCAGTTTGATTGCCGCAGGACTGTTCTCGGCCGCGATCGTGGTGCCGCTGTTCCCGGATTTGGCGCACGCCGCTTCCGCGCCGTCGGCGCCCCCCGGCAAACGGACGGCTCGGATCGGCGCGCCGCAAGTACAGGCCGTACGTACGATGACCGATCGAATAGCGGACATTCTCGATGAGCTCGGCGGGGGGCACGCGCGTCCGATGGCGGCCGCGTTTCTGGTGAACACGGTCATGCCATGGCTCAAGGCCGAGGCCCCGGAGGGCGTGCGGAGCGACATGCTGTCGGCTGCCTCCGATCTGGTCTATCTGACCGGATGGATGGCGATGTACGAGCGGGCGCACGGACTCGGCCAGCAGTACTACCTCAGGGCACTGGAGCTGGCGGGCGCCGCCGAGGACCACACGACCTACTGCCGCACGCTGCGCGGTATGTCCCTCCAGGCGTCCAATCTCGGGTACGGCAAGCGCGCGCTGGAGCTGGCCGACTCGGCCGCCGAGGCGTCCCCGAAGGCCGGGCCGCGGCTGCGGGCCTTCCTCTCCGGGCAGCAGGCACACTCGGCGGCGATGGTCGGCGACAAGCGGCAGGCGTTCACCCGGCTCCGGGAGACCGAGACGGCGCTGACGAAGGCGGACAACCGGCGTGAGTCGGTCGGCGGCTACGACACGACGGCGTATCTGTTCCACACGTCGCATGTGCTGTACGAGTTCAAGGATCTGCCGGGGTCCATATCAGCGCTCCAGCAGTCCCTGAAGGCGCAGCAGAAGAACGAGCGGCAGGGCAGGGTCCACTTCCTCGCGGTGCTGGCGCAGCGTCAGCTGGAGCTGGGGCATCTGGAGGCCGCGTGCGGGAGTTGGTGGCAGTTCCTGGAGGACTACGAGCATGTCTCGTCGGCACGGGGTGACGAGCACTTCGAGACGATGCGGCGCAGGCTGAAGCCGTACGCGAAGACGCAGGCGGTACGGAGGCTGCGGGCGAAGATCGACGAGGTCGCTGTGCTGAAGGGGTAGCGGCGCGGCGGGCCGGCTCAGTGGACCCGCTCCCCGGCCCGCCAGACCCCCGTGACCAGGGGCACCCCCGGCCGGTAGGCCAGATGCACATGGCTCGGGGCGTCGAGGAGGGCGAGGTCGGCGCGGGCGCCCGGGGTGAGGCGGCCGATGTCCTGGCGGCGCAGGGCCGCCGCACCGCCCGCCGTGGCCGACCAGACCGCCTCGTCCGGGGTCATGCCCATGTCGCGTACGGCGAGGGCGATACAGAACGGCATGGACGAGGTGAACGACGAGCCGGGATTGCAGTCGGTGGAGAGGGCGACGGTCGCGCCCGCGTCGAGGAGGCGGCGGGCGTCGGGCCAGGCGGCGCGGGTGGAGAACTCGGCGCCGGGGAGCAGCGTGGCCACGGTCGCGCCCTGGGCGAGGGCGTCCACGTCCGCGTCGGTCAGATGCGTGCAGTGGTCGGCGGACGCGGCGTCGAGTTCGACGGCGAGCTGGACGCCGGGACCGTACGAGAGCTGGTTGGCGTGGACGCGCGGGTGCAGGCCCTTCGCGGCTCCGGCGGTGAGGATCGCGCGGGCCTGGTCGCCGTCGAAGGCGCCCTTCTCGCAGAAGACATCGATCCAACGGGCGTACGGAGCACAGGCGTCGAGCATCTCGCCGGTGACGAGGGCGACATACGCGGCGGGATCGTCGGCGTGGTCGGGCGGGACGATGTGCGCGCCGAGGTAGGTGACCTCGTCGGTCTGCGCGCGGGCGATACGGAGGGCGCGGGCCTCGTCCTCGACGGTCAGTCCGTAACCGGACTTGGTCTCCTGGGTGGTGGTGCCCTGGCGCAGCGCCTCGGCCAGATAGCGCGCGACGTTGGCGCTCAGCTCGGTGTCGGTGGCCGCGCGGGTCGCGGCGACGGTGGTGCGGATGCCGCCGGCCGAGTACGCGCGGCCGGACATCCGGGCGTTGAACTCCTGGGTGCGGTCGCCGGCGAAGACGAGATGGGAGTGGGAGTCCACGAAGCCCGGGATCACGGCCCTGCCACCGGCGTCGACGGCATTGTCAGTGGCGGGTGCTTTGCTTGATTCACCGACCCAGACCACGTGGTCGCCGTCGATGACGACGGCCGCGTCCTGGATCAGACCGATGGGGGTTCCGTCACCGAGGGAGGGGTCGTTGGTGACCAGACTGGCGATGTTGGTGAGGGCGGTGGTGCCCGCCGTGGTGGTGGTCGTCATCGTGACGCTGTTCTCCTTCGGCGGCGTCCGCGGCGTCAGCCGCGCAGAGCCGCGATCGAATCGGCGAGGGCCTTGGGCACATCCGGGACGAGAGCGTGGACACCGTCCCGTACGATCCGGCGGCCGCCGACCACGGTGTGGCGTACATCCGCCGCGGAGGCGGCGAATACGGCTGTCTCCGCTCCGA
Source organism: Streptomyces sp. NPDC094034 (assembly GCF_040303865.1). Taxonomy (NCBI): domain Bacteria; kingdom Bacillati; phylum Actinomycetota; class Actinomycetes; order Kitasatosporales; family Streptomycetaceae; genus Streptomyces; species Streptomyces sp. NPDC094034. Next base: position 72,794 of record NZ_JBEOUD010000031.1, read on the forward strand.
GCCGGGTGAGCGTGCCGGCTGTTCTGACCGAGTCCAGGGCGATGGTGGTGAGATCGGCGAGCGCGCCTCGCTCGATCCTGCCCGCCTCGTGCCAGCCGAGGGCCGCGTGGCCGTCCGCGGTCGCGGCGCGCAGGAGGGCGGCGGCAGTCCAGTGACCGCGGGTGCGGGTGCGCAGCCGTTCGTCGAGTTCCATCGCGCGGGCCTCTTCGAGGATGTCGATGACGGCGTGGCTGTCGCTGCCGAGCGACAGCGGCGAGCCCGCGCGCTGGAGGCGGGCGGCGGGCCCGATGCCGTCGGCCAGATCGCGTTCCGTGGTGGGGCACATACAGGTGCCGGTGCGGGCGCCGCCCAGCAGGGCGATGTCCTCGTCGGTGAGATGCGTGTTGTGCACGCCGGTGGTACGGGCGCCGAGGACTCCGTGATCGGCGAGCAGACGGGTGGGGGTGCGGCCGTGCACATCGAGGCAGGCGTCGTTCTCCGCGGTCTGCTCGGAGAGATGCACATGCAGCGGGGCCCGATGGGCCTCGGCCCAGTCGGCGACGGTGGAGAGCTGTTCCGCGGGGACGGCGCGTACGGAGTGGATCGCCGCGCCGATCCGGGCGTGGGCGCTGTCCTTGTGGGCCGAGGCGAGGTCCGAGGCGCGCTCGGCCCACGCGGTGGCCGTTCCGTCGGAGAAGCGGAGCTGATGGTCGTCGAGGGGCGCGCCGCCGGGCCGCTTCGTGATGCCGGAGGAGAGATAGGCGGTGTCCAGCAGCGTGATCCGGATCCCGGCCTCGGCCGCCGCCGCGATCAGCGCCTCCCCCATCGCGTTCGGCCGGTCGTACGGAGTGCCGTCCGGGGTGTGGTGGAGGTAGTGGAATTCGCCGACGGCGGTGATCCCGGCGAGCGCCATCTCGGCGTACACGGCGCGGGCGAGCGCGTAATACGAGTCGGGGGTGAGCTTGGCGGCGATCGCGTACATGATCTCGCGCCAGGTCCAGAAGGTGCCGGAGCCGACCTGGACGGTGCCGCGCAGGGCGCGGTGGAAGGCGTGGGAGTGGGCGTTGGCCAGCCCGGGGAGGGTCAGTCCGCGCAGGACCGTGGCCCCGGGCGGCGGGGTCATGACGCCGGTACGGACGTCGGTGATCCGGCCGTCCGTGACGCCGACGGCGACCCCTGGCTCGACATACGTGCCGAGCCAGGCGTGCTCCAGCCAATAGACGAGTTCGGCGGGCGCGCCCGGCACGACCCGGCTCGGCGCGGTGTCCGGCCAGTGCTCGGTGTCCGCTCCGGGATCGGTGTCCGGCCGGTGCTCGGTGCCCGCCCGGTGCTCACTCTCCGTCCCCGGGTCGGTGCCCGCCCCGGACTGGATGCCCGCCGGGTGCTCGGTGCCCGCTCCGGGCTGGGTGCCCGCTGGGGGATCGGTGTCCACGCCGGGCCCGGTGGTCTGCCCTGTCTCCGTGACCCGCGTCCTGCCCGGTGCCGCTGTGGCGTGCGTCATGCGCACAGGAGTCCTTCCAGTACGTCGGCGAGTGCCAGGACCCCGGCCACGCAGTCGTCCTCGGCCGCGGATTCGGCCGGGGAGTGCGAGACCCCGGTGGGGTTGCGTACGAACAGCATGGCGGTAGGGATGGAGCCGGACAGAATACCCGCGTCATGCCCGGCACCGGTGCCGAGGACGGGTACGGGTGCGGCGCCGCCTGGGCGCTGCCCGAGGATCTTGCCCAGCTCGTCCCGCAGGGCGTGCTCGAACTCGACCACGGGGGTGAAGGACTCCCGCACGACAGACAGCTCGATACCGGCCCGGTCCGCGCACGCGCGGGCGGCGGCCTCGATACCGGCGACCACGGTGTCCAGTGCGGACTGGTCGGCGGCGCGGGAATCCAGCCAGCCACGGACGAGGGAGGGGATGGCGTTGACACCGTTGGGCTCGACGGAGACCTTGCCGAAGGTGGCGAGGGCCCCGGCGAGTTCGGCCTCGCGGCGGGCGGCGAGCACCGTCTCGGCGTAGGTCAGCATCGGGTCACGGCGGTCGGCGAGACGGGTGGTGCCCGCGTGGTTGGCCTCTCCCCGGAAGTCGAAGCGCCAGCGGCCGTGCGGCCAGATCGCCGAGGCGATCCCGACGGGGTCGCCGGAGAGGTCGAGGGCGCGGCCCTGCTCGACATGCAGCTCGATGAACGCGCCGATCCGGGCCAGGCGTTCGGGATCGGGCCCGAGGGTGGCCGGGTCGTAGCCGGCGGCCTCCATCGCCCGGGGCAGCGTGATGCCGTCCCCGTCGCGCAGCTCATGGGCCTGCTCGGCGGTGAGCTGTCCGGCGGTGAGCCGGGAGCCGACGCAGGCGAGACCGAAGCGGGCGCCTTCCTCGTCACCGAAGTTGGTGATGGCGAGGGGTCTGCCGAAGCGCGCGCCCCTGGCACGGAGTTCATCGAGTGCGGCGAAGGAGGAGACCACACCGAGCGGCCCGTCGAAGGCGCCGCCGTCGGGTACGGAGTCCAGATGCGACCCCGTCACGACGGCGTCCCCGGCGAGCGGATCGCCGAGCCAGGCCCACTGGTTGCCGTTGCGGTCGAGTTCGTAGGCCAGCCCCCGGGCCTCGGCCTGCGCGCGGAACCAGGCGCGGCACTCGGCATCGGCGCCGGTCCAGGCGTAGCGCCGGTAGCCACCGCTGCCGGAGTCACGTCCGAGCGGCGCGAGGTCGCGCCACATCTCCTGGAAGGAGGGATGCCGGCGGGCGTCACCCGGGGCGCGCTCGGCGTGCCCCGGCTCGGGAGGGAGCGACGCGGTCACTCGCCCTCCCGCATCGGGACGCGGACGTGACGCTCGTCGGCGACCTCTTCCGCGAGGTCGTAGCCCGCGTCGACATGGCGGATGACGCCCATGCCCGGGTCGTTGGTCAGGACACGGCGGATCTTCTCGCCCGCGAGCTTGGTGCCGTCGGCCACCGAGACCTGGCCGGCGTGGATGGAGCGGCCCATGCCGACGCCGCCGCCGTGGTGGAGGGAGACCCAGGAGGCACCGGAGGCGACATTGACCATGGCGTTGAGGAGCGGCCAGTCGGCGATGGCGTCGGAGCCGTCGAGCATGGCCTCGGTCTCGCGGTACGGGGAGGCGACCGAGCCGCAGTCCAGATGGTCGCGCCCGATGACCAGCGGGGCGGCCAGTTCACCGGAGGCGACCATGTCGTTGAAGCGCTCGCCCGCCTTGTCGCGCTCGCCGTAGCCGAGCCAGCAGATCCGGGCCGGCAGCCCCTGGAAGTGGACGCGCTCGCCCGCCATCTTGATCCAGCGGTGCAGGGATTCGTTCTCCGGGAAGAGGTCGAGGATCGCCTTGTCCGTCTTGTGGATGTCGGACGCCTCGCCGGAGAGCGCGGCCCAGCGGAACGGCCCCTTGCCCTCGCAGAACAGCGGCCGGATATAGGCGGGCACGAAGCCGGGGAAGGCGAAGGCCCTGTCGTATCCGGCCAGTTGGGCCTCACCGCGGATGGAGTTGCCGTAGTCGAAGACCTCGGCGCCCGCGTCCATGAAGCCGACCATCGCCTCGACGTGCCGGGCCATGGACTCTCGGGCGCGCTGGGTGAAGTCGGCGGGCTTCTCGGCGGCGTACGAGGCCATCTCGTCGAAGTCGACGCCGAGCGGCAGATAGGCCAGCGGGTCATGGGCGGAGGTCTGGTCCGTGACGATGTCGATGGGGGCGCCCTCGGCGAGCATCCGGGGCAGCAGCTCCGCCGCGTTGCCGAGCAGACCGATGGAGAGCGGACGGCGCGCGTCGCGGGCCTCGGTCGCCAGTTGGAGCGCATGTTCCAGGCTCTCGGCCCGTACATCGAGATAGCGGTGCTCGATGCGGCGCTCGATGGCGCGCGGGTCGCAGTCGATACAGATCGCGACGCCGCCGTTCATGGTGACGGCCAGCGGCTGGGCGCCGCCCATGCCGCCCAGTCCCGCGGTGAGGGTGATGGTCCCGGCGAGCGTCCCGTCGACCCCTCCCCTACCCATCGCGTGCAGCTTGGCGGCGACGGCGGCGAACGTCTCGTAGGTGCCCTGGAGGATGCCCTGCGTGCCGATATAGATCCAGGATCCGGCCGTCATCTGCCCGTACATGGTGAGCCCGAGGGCCTCCAGGCGCCGGAACTCCTCCCAGTTCGCCCAGTCGCCGACCAGGTTGGAGTTGGCGAGCAGGACGCGCGGCGCCCACTCATGGGTCTGCATCACCCCGACCGGGCGGCCGGACTGGACGAGCATCGTCTCGTCCTGCTTGAGGGTGCGCAGCGTACGCACCATCGCGTCGAAGGAGCGCCAGTCGCGGGCGGCCTTGCCGGTGCCGCCGTAGACGACGAGCTTGTCAGGGTGTTCGGCGACCTCGGGGTCCAGGTTGTTCTGGAGCATGCGGAGGGCGGCTTCCTGCTGCCATCCCAGGGCGCTCAGTTCCGTACCGCGCGGAGCCCGTACGGGTCGGGGTCCTGACATGGCGATGCCTCCTCCGTGGTGAATCCGTCGGCTGGTCCGCCGACCGATCTGTTGGCTAATCTATTCACATCCTCGCCGGATGAATACTTGTAGTCAACAGCTGCGGGTGCGGGCGGCGGATGATTGGCTGGCACTCATGGCTTCGGTTCAGCACAACGGTGGCACTACCCCGCACGGCACGGACGGCACCCATGGCTCCGCGGACGGCGGTACGGACGCCGCCCCTCGCGCGGCTTCCGGGGTGGCCCCCCGCGTGGCCTCGGGGGCGGCCCCCCGCATGGCCTCCGACGCGCCCCTCAGCGCGGCGGCCCGCCGGGACCTCGCCGTACGGGCCGCCGTGACGCAGGGTCTCATCAGCGAGGCCGAGCCCGTCGTCGCTCTGCTCGACGTGGCCGGAATCCGCGCCTCCGCCGCCGCTCTCCGTACCGCCTTCGACGAGGTCACCGCCCCCGGTACCGCCGTCCTGCACGCCTTCGCGGTGAAGGCCGCGCCCCTGGTGGCCGTGGTGCGCCTGCTCGGTGAGGAGGGCATCGGCGCCGAGGTCGCCAGCCCCGGCGAGCTGGCCATCGCCCGGGCGGCGGGGATACGGCCCGGGCGCACCGTCCTCGACTCCCCCGCCAAGACCACCGCCGAGCTGCGCGAAGCCCTGGCGCTCGGCATCGCGGTCAACGCCGACAACCCCCAGGAGCTGGCGCGGATCGACGCCCTGATCGGCTCCGGCGCGGGCCGGGGCCCCGGTCCGGGCTCCGGCCCTGCCACCGGACCTGGCTCGGACCCCGTCGCCTCTCCCCTCGGGTTGCGGATCAACGCGCAGGTCGGCGGCGGATCCATCGGTGCCCTGTCCACGGCCACCGCCACTTCCAAGTTCGGGATCGCGCTGCGCGACGAGGGCGCCCGCGCCTGGGTCGTCCAGGCATATCTGGACCGCCCCTGGCTGACCCGGCTGCACACCCACTCCGGCTCGCAGGGCGTCCCGCTGGAGCGCATGACCGAGGGCGTACGGACGGTGTACGAACTGGCCGAGGAGATCAACGCGGCGGCCGGCCGCCGGCAGATCGACACCCTCGACATCGGCGGCGGCCTCCCGGTCAACTTCGGCTCGGACGAGGAGACACCGTCGTACGCGGACTACGCCCGGCTGCTGAGCGAGACCGTCCCCGGACTGCTGGACGGCCGCTACGGACTGGTCACCGAATTCGGCCGTTCTCTGCTCGCCAAGCACGGCACGGTCCTCGCACGCGTCGAATACGCCAAGTCCGCCGGTGGCCGCCCGATCGCGGTGACGCACGCGGGCGCGCAGGTCGCCACCCGTACCGTCTACGACCCCGCCTCCTGGCCGCTGCGCATCGCCGCGTACGACGCCGGGGGACGGCCCAGGACGGGCCCCGCCGTGGCCCAGGACATCGCGGGCCCGGCCTGTTTCGCGGGCGATCTGCTCGCCGAGAACCGCCCGGTGCCCCTGCTTGAGCAGGGTGATCTGGTGGCCGCCCTCGACACCGGCGCGTACTACTTCTCCAACCACTACGCGTACAACAGCCTGGCCAGGCCGGGCGTTCACGGTTTCGTGACGGCTCCCGGCGCGGCCGGTGGCGGGGTGCGCTTCGCGACCGTACGGGCCGCGCAGACGGTCGCGGAGATCGTCGGCGAGTCGGGCGGCGGCCACGCCGACGCGCTCCTCCTCGACGACTGAGCCACCGCCGGGACAGCCGGGGAATCCGTACGACGGCCGAGGACGACCGAAGTCGGCTGGAGACGGCGGAAGGCGACCGGCGGCGACCGGCGGCGGCCGGGACGGCCGGAAGTGACCGGTCCCCGGCGGCCCGGCACGCATGTTCCGATGGAAAATGCCAGAACCTCCTCCCCTCGCACCGACGTTGCGTAATCTCACGGTCACTGCCGCACGACAGTGCGCCCGCACGCCCGGCTGGGAGGGGAGTCCGCGTGCCCGGAATCGACGCGTGCCTACAGGAGGCCATGAACCTGCCGGGAGCGCGCGGCGCCGCGATCGTGGACTGGACGAGCGGTCTCGCGCTCGGCACGGCGGGCGAATCACCCAACGGCGACCATGAGGCGACGGCCGCCGAGACGGCCGAACTGGCCAGAGCCGCCGCGGAGTACACGGCCTTCGCCCCCGCAGCCGCGGCCGGCGACAAGGGCCCGCCCGTCGAAGACCTCATCGTCACCACCCGCACCGGCTATCACCTGCTGAGCTTCGTCGAGACGACGTTCGACAGCAGCGTCTTCCTCCATCTCTGGCTCGACCGCGACACCGGAAACCTCGCCCTGGCCCGGTTACGGCTGGGGCAGTTGGCGCAGCGGCTGGTACTGGGATGACGGCGGCGTCCACGCACTCCCCACACTCCTCGGTCTCCCCGATGCTCGTCCGGCTGGCCGGCGAACGCGCCACCGGAGCGCTCCTGCGCGACCACGGCACGCTCTATCTCGCCGACGGCCGTGTCGTACACGCGGAGAGCCCCGCCGCCCCCGGGATCGACGTCCTGCTCACCGCCGGCGGCCGACTGCCGCGCGCGGGCTGGGAGGAGGCGGTGGACCGGGCGGGCGCCCGCCGCGAGGTGGGCCGTTTCCTGGTCGACAGCGGTCGCATCGGCGGCGGGGAGCTGGAGATCTGCCATCTGGGCGCGCTGTTCGACGCCGCCTACTTCGCGCTCGCCCCCGGCAGCGGTCCCACCCGATTCCGTTACGGCGTGGCGCACTGGATCGGTCCCGTACGGCCCGTCTCCGCCTCCGCCGTCGAGCGCGAGACCCGGCGCAGACGCGAACTCCTCGACCGGGTCTGGCCGTACGCGGCCGTGGACACCGCGCCCGTACGGCCCCGCGAGGCGGCGCCCGGCCAGGCGGTCACCCGCCGCGGGCGGGCGCTGCTGGAGCTGGCGGACGGGGTACGGACACCGCCGGCCATCGCCTGGGCCCTGGGCAGACCCGCGTTCCACACCCTGCTGGACATCCGCCGGCTGGCCGCGGCCGGACTGGTCGAGACACCCGCCGAACCGGCGGCGGCCACGCCCTCGGCGGTCCCCTCCTGGGTGGGCACGGCCGTGGGCGTGGCCGATCCGGACATCGACCTGTTACGCCGACTCCGCGACGCCCTGGAGGCAAGCCTGTGACTCCCCGTTCCATCCACCGGGCCAGGACGCGCGCGTCCGATGTCGTGCCGGACCACGCCACGCCGTCATGAGGCGCGCGCTGCGGGCACGTGCCGAGAGGAGACAGCTGATGACGGCGGAAGCCGAGGTACTGGGCGAGCTGAGGCGCCTGCGGGCCCGCCTCCCGCAGCTCACCGGCGCGCTCGCGGCCAGTACCGACGGTCTGGTGCTGGCCCAGGACACCGCCGAGGTGGAGGCGGAGGGGGTGGCCGCGCTCACCGCCGCTGCGCTGGGCGTCGCGCTGCGCCTCACGGACACCACCGGCCAGGGCGGATTCCGGGAGCTGTTGATCCGGGGCGAGCTGGGGTACGTCGCGACCTACGCGGCGGGCGCCTCGGCGGTGCTGACGCTCCTGGCGGAGCCCACGATCAATGTGGGCCGGCTCCATCTGGAGGCGCGGCGGTCCAGCACCCGGATCGGCGAACTGGTCGACGGCGCCCTGGAACGCCTGGAGAACGCCTGACCCATACCAGCCCCCAGCCCCCCACCTCAGCCCCCCACCCCCCACCTCACGCGGAACACGCCTCACCCGGGCCCCGGGGACCTCCCGGACCACCCGTACCGGACGGAAAGGAAGTGCGACACTCATGGCCAACACCGAGGCCGCCCTCAAGCAGGCCACCACCGTGATCGACGGCGCCCTGGGAGCCGCCCTCGTCGACTACTCCAGCGGAATGGCCCTCGGCACGGTCGGCGGCGGCAAGGACCTCGATCTGACGGTGGCCGCGGCCGGCAACACCGATGTGGTCCGGGCCAAGGTCCGCACCATGGAGATGCTCGGCATGAAGGACGAGATAGAGGACATCCTGATCACCCTCGGCAACCAGTACCACCTGATACGGCTGCTCAAGGGGCGTGGCAACAGCGGTCTGTTCCTCTATCTGGCGCTGGACAAGTCACGGGCGAATCTGGCGATGGCCCGTCATCAGCTGATGAGAATCGAAGCCGAGCTGGAAGTCTGAGAGGCCCGCGCGCGGCACCGCGTCACGCGCGGCCCGCGCCGCCGACCGGCCGCGCCGCTGTTCAGCGGCGGCGCCGTGCCCCGCCGGGCACGGCGTCCCCGGCGGCCGTCCCCGTGGTCCGGTAGCCCTTGACCTTCTTGCCCACGGGGTGCCCGGTGCCGACCCAGTCGGTACGTACCCACAACAGCACATCGTCCCGGCGCTCCCGCCGCCCCAGCCAGCCGGCCTTGAGCCACAGCCCGACACCCACGCCCGCCAGAGCAGGGCCCCCGGCACCGGGCAGCGCGAACGAACTCCCCACGGCGACAAGGAAAGCGGCCAGCAGCCACCAGCGGTTCGCCCGGCGCCAGTGGCGCAGCGTCACGGTACGGTCCTGAAGGAAGTCGAACTTCCCGGCCCGCTCGGCACGGTCCGCCCACTCGGTGTACCGGCGCCGGCGTACGAGCGCGACAACCGCGACGCACACCACGAACAGCGCCGCTCCGGTATAGCCGCCGATCCTGCGCCCGGTCAGTCCGGGGAGCAGGACACCGATCCCGGTGGCGAGAACCCCCAGCCACCACATCGGTACCGCACCGGCCCGTACGATCACGGCCACCCGTGCCAGAGACTGCCCTCCGCGCCCCACGATCCGCCTCCTCAAGCCTGTGTTGTGGCGGGCAGACTAATGAGGTTCTCTGAACATTTCCTGAGAACCGGCGATCACGGGGCAGGCGGTCTCAGGGCAACAGCCGCCGCTCACCGCGACCGCCACCGCCCCGGCCGACCGGGGCCGACAACGCGGTCGCCGACCTTGCCGATAACAAGGCACAACTGGAACGATACGTAGCGTAAGGATGTTTTCTGTCTTCCTCGACGCGATGGAGGCATACGTATGGCCCAGAAGCACCGCTCACCCATCGGGGATGACGGCGCACAGCCCGGTCGGCCGATTCCGCCGAAGCCGCCGGAACCCGAGCCGAAACCCAGGCCCCAGCCGAAGTAGGGAAGCGACCATGACAAAGGCCCCCACCACCAGCGCTTCCGACCGCACGGCGGGGGCCGCGCGCCTGCTCGCCGAGATCCAGCGGACACGCACCGACCCCATCCCGCCCCACTGGCACGAGGCGCTGCGGGCCGTCCCCCGGGACGCGTTCCTCCCGGACCTCCTGTGGCTCCGCGACGGCGATGGCGGCTACCGCCCGTGCGACCGCGACCAGGACCCTGACGGCTGGCTGACCGCCGCGTACTCCGACACGCCCCTCGTCACCCAGTTCGTGACGGAGTCCGACGGCACCCGCTCACCGTCGTCGTCCGCGTCCCAACCCAGCACAGTACTGAGGCTGTTGGAAGATGCCCGGCTCACGGACCACGACCAGGTTCTGGAGATCGGCACCGGCACGGGTTACAACACAGCCCTTCTCTGCGCCCGGCTCGGAGCCGACGCCGTCACCTCTGTCGAAGTGGACGCCGGCCTGACCGCCCGCGCCCGCGCCAGCCTGGAGACGCTCTCGTACGCCCCGACCGTCGCCCACACGGACGGGGCTCACGGCTGGGACGCCGCCGCACCGTACGACCGAATCCTGGCGACCTGCTCGGTCCGTTCGGTCCCCCTCGCGTGGCTGGACCAGACGGCACCGGGCGGGCACATCCTCACCCCGTGGGACAGCGCCTGGTGCTGCTACGGAACTTTGCGGCTGACGAAGCATGGTGACAGGGGCGCGGAGGGAAACTTCGCGCCGTACGGCTCCTACATGCTGATCAGCGGCCAGCGGACGGATGTCGAGCTGTTCCGTGATGTGCTGCGCCCGGGGCAGGTCACGCGCGAAGACACGACCTCCCTCTCCCCGTGGTCCGTCGCCGGCGCCGATCCGGCGCTGGACTTCCACATCGGACTGACGGTCCCCGGCGTCTGGCATTCCTGGGACACCGAACCGGAAGGTGCCCACACCCGGCTCTGGCTCGCCAATGACGCGGCGACCAGTTGGGCGCGCGTCGACTACGACGGCCGACAAGCGGAGACATTCACCGTCACCCAGCACGGCCCACGCGATCTCTGGGACGAGGTCGCCGCGGCACATGAACACTGGCTCCGGGCGGGGCGGCCGAGCGTCGACCGTTACGGACTGACCGTCACCGCCGATGCGCAGCACGTCTGGTTGGACCGCCCGGACAACCTGGTGGCCTGAGGGACCGCGAGCCCTCAACAGGCGTCAGAGAGACAGGGCGCCCGAGCGTACGGCGTTGACGAACGTCTGCCAGGGCGCCGGCGCGAAGACGACGGCGCCACGTGCGCGGTCCTTGGTGTCACGGACAGCCTGACGGCCGGTACGCAGCCGACCGCGCTCGACGCAGCCGTTGTCGCTGCCGCTGTATGTGCTCTTGTGCCAGGCCGCACCATCGAACTCGTCGGAGGTCACGATCCACTGCCCTAGATGAGATCCCGGATGTACTTCTCGGACGCGGATGGCGAGAGGGCCGCGGCTGTGAACTCGTCCCACACGCGCGTATACACCTGAACGTCAGTCCGCTGTTCCAACAACGTACCACCGGTGACGTGCTCCAACCATGCGACGTCGATCGAGGGCTCGCCCCGGAGCGAGAAGAGGGTGAACGGTGCGTACTGCTCGGCCGGGATCGACGCGTCGAGCGGCAGAATCTGGATGTTGACGTTGTTTCGCCCACTCATTTCGAGCAGATACTCAAGCTGCTCCCGCACCAGCGCCTTGGACCTGCTGATGCGGTGGAGTACAGGCGCCTCGATGATCGTACGCAGTCGGAAGTCCAGGTGGGACTTCAGGAGTTCCTTCCGCTTCATGCGGGTTTCGACGAGCGGGCCGACCTTCTCCGCCGGGTGACGGGCCTGGAAGATCTCCCTCATGTACGCCTCGGTCTGGAGCTGTCCCGGGATCACCGACGGATCGTACTCACGGACCAACTCCGAGTCGGCCTCCAGCGTCAAGTAGTCCCGAAGTGTGTCGTGCAGCAAGGGGCCTTGGCTGCTCCACCAGTCGACCTTGTGGATCTCCTTGGCGAGCCGCCTGATGCTCGCGATGTACGCCTCGTCCTCGATCCCGTAGAACTCCAGCAGGACCGTCAGATCCAGCGGCCTTATCCCCCGCTTGCCGTTCTCGATCTGCGAGATCTTCGGCTGCCCGCACTGCAACTTGTCGGCGATGTCCTGGACTTTGTAATCCCGTTCGACACGGAGCCGCCTCAACTCGTTGCCGAGCCGCTTGCTGCGCATCGTGGGCATATCGCTGTGAGCCATGGCGACATGGTGGCGCGGCCGTCACTCGACGCGCAGCCCCTACGCAACACATTCACCCTCAAGGACCGACCGCCGGGGAATGTCTTGCCCCAGCATGACTTCACCAGCCATCATCATTCCGTAACGCGGCGCACCGACTTGGTGACTCGCCGTCGTCCACCGTGCTGCCCTCCCGGCAGCGCCCAGGAGGAGCCTGGTGAACGTGGCCGGTATCGAACGGGAACTGCGACTCAGCCTCACCGTGCGGCCCGAGGAGCTGAGACATATCCGCCGCGACCTGGTCACCCGCCTGGATTCATGGGGGTACGAGGCCGTCTCCGACACCGCCGTACTCGTCGTCATAGAGCTGCTGACGAACGTCTACCAGCACGCCGGCGGCCGGTGCGACCTTCTCGTCGTCCCCGTCGAACCGCGCCTCCTCATCACGGTCAGTGATGCCGTCTGGGCCGTACCGGCCAGGCGCGAGGTGCCCGCCGGTGCGGAGGACGGGCGGGGGCTGGTTCTGATCGATGAACTGACGGAGCACTGGGAAACCGTCCTCACCGCGTCGGGCAAGGCCATCAGGTGCTCGATTTATCTACCGCCCGCCGTCAAGACGATGACCGCAACGGCCACGACATCGACCTCGTCCGCGAAGGGCTGACCATGACTGTCGACGAGCGGGCCGTCTTCAAAGAACTGAACGGCTATCTGCACCGTCATCCCGACGAAACCGCGGCCCTCATGCCGCTGTTCGACTCGATGCTCGACCACGCGCGCCAGGGGACCTGCGCACACCGGGGCCGCTGCCCTGTCATCAGGTCCGGAGCGGTTCTGGTGAATGAACGCGGGCGGGCGCTGGCCCTGCGGCACGATGCCGGATGGGGTTTCGCCGAGGGCACGCCCGAGATCGCGGATCTCACACTCCGTCAGACCGCCAGCCGCGTGCTGGCCGAGTGTGCTGGGGCCCTCGACCTATGGCCCGTGCCCAGCGCCGAGGGCCCGGTCGTCATCGACGTCTCGCGCGCCGCGCACGTGGACGTTCCGCGTACGCGGTACGGCTTCCGCTACCTGTTCCGAGTGCGTTCCGGCGTCCTCCTGCGCACCTTGACACAGTTGGGCCAGGCGCGCTGGATCTCGCTCGACGCCGTCGGACCGCCGCTTCTCAGCGCGCGCCTCAAAGAACGGCTGGCGGTCACGACATGAGCCCGCGCGCCCAACAGGTCGCTTACGTCATCGCGGTGCTGACCGTCGGAGCCTCCCTCGCCCTCGCCGTCTGGCGAGGGTGACCGTCCTGTCCGCGCCCTGTCCTACTCGACGAACAGCCCCCGCGCCGCCGCCCGCGCGTCGAAGTCCTCCAGCCGCGCCTGCGCGTCCGGCAGCCCGTCGCACATCGCTTCCAGCAGCACCCGCCCCAGCAGCATCGGCGCGCACGCCGTGTCGAAGGCGAGACCCGTGCCGACCGCCGCCGGAATCAGCAGGTCGCTGTGTTTGGCGACCGGCGCGAACGCCGAGTCGGCGACCGTCACCACCGTCAGCCCGTTCGACCGGGCGTACGCCAGCGCGTCCACGACCTCCTTCGGGTGGCGCGGCAGCGCGAAGCAGAGCAGCGCGCTCGCGCCCGCGGTCCCGGCCGCGTCGATCCGGTCGGCGAGCATCGTGCCGCCCTCGTCGAGCAGCCGTACGTCCGGATGAACCTTGGCCGCGAAGTAGGCGAAGCCGCGCGCCTGTGAGGAGGCGGCGCGCAGGCCGAGGACCGGGAGCGGACGGGAGGCGGCGAGCAGTCGGCCGGCCTGTTCGACCGGGGCCGGATCGGCGAGGAGTTCGGCCAGCTGGCGCAGGTTCTCGATCTCGCCGCGTACGGCCTGCTGGTACTCGTTGTACGTCGACTCGCCCTCCTCCGGGCCGACGGGCGCGACATCGCGGAGATGTCTGCGCAGCGCCGGATAGCCGTCGAAGCCGAGCGCGACCGCGAAGCGGGTGACGGACGGCTGGCTGACTCCCGCCAGCTCCGCCAGCTCGACGCTCGACAGGAAGGGCGCGTCCGCGGGCCGCCGCACCATGCTGTGCGCGATGCGCCGCTGAGTGGGGGTCAGCCGGTGGCCCTCGAAGAGCTGCTGGAGTCGGGCGGCAGGGCTGTCGCTCATGCGATCCCCCTTGTCTGTTCGGTCGGGTCGGTCAGGTCGGTCACGTCAGTCGGGTCCGTCAGGTCAGTCGCGTCGGTCATGGCCTGCTCGGTCATGGCCTGGTCGGCCACGGTCCGCCCGTCGTTGTCCGGCCGGTCGGAGCCTTCGTGGCCGCGTCGTTCGCCGGATCCCCCACCCGGTCCGGCACCAGGTCCGTGAATCGGTCGAGCAGCGCGGCGGCGGCTGTCACATCATCGGTCAACGGCCGGTCCGCGGCCTCGTCCTGGAGTACGGTCTCGGCCAGTTCGAAGGCCCTGCCGACCGGAAGCCCCGGATCCGGCCGTAGCGCGCGCTGGCGCAGGGCCCGTACGGCGGCGACCAGTTCACAGCCGACGACCAGCCGGTACGCGCTCCCCAGGCGCAGGGTCTGGCGCGCGGCGAGCGAGGCGAAGCTCGCCTGCTCCTCCACGCCACGGGACAGTACCGCGTGCCCGAGCGAGGCCGGCGCCGAGAACGCCCGCAGATCGCCGAGGGCCGCCCCGGCCGCGTACTCCAGGATCATCACCCCCGAGCTCGCGGGCTCGGCGTCGGCGAGGAAGGGCCGCAGCCGGGTGAAGGCGGGCTCGTTGAGCGCGGAGAGCCGGGAGGTGGAGAGCCGCGCCGTCTGCACCAGCGAGAGCCTCAGGTGGTCGAGCGCCAGGGCGACCTGGGCCAGATAGAAGCCGCCGTGGTGGTACGCGGCGGGGATCGGGTCCGCCTCCGTGCCGGGGCGGATCAGCGGGTTCTCGGCGGCGGCGTTGATCTCGACGGCGAGGGCGTGCTCCAGCGCGTCGGCGGCGTCGCGCGCCGGGCCGTGTATCTGCGGGACACAGCGGAAGCCGTACGGGTCCTGGATCCGGCCGAGCGGCGGTCCCGGCCGTTCGGGGGCACCGAGGATCGCCCGCATGTTCGCGGCGACGGCGTACGAGCCGGGGTGCGGGCGCGCGGCGTGCACGGGCTCCGCGTACGCCTCGTACGAGCCGTCGACGGCCAGCAGCGAGAGCGCGGCGACCAGTTCGGTGGCGGCGCACAGCCGGCGCAGTTCGTGGAGGGCGAGCGCGGACTGCCCGAGGGTGAGGGCGTTGCTGCTGATCAGGGCGAGGGCGTCGTTGTTGTCGAGGGGCTGCGCCTCGGGCGCCCGGCCGCCCTGCCAGGGGTGTTCACCGGCGAGGGCCAGCCCCATCTGGGCGAGGGCCGCGATGTCGCCCGTACCGACCGAGCCGAACTCGTTGACCACGGGGTACGCGCCGGACTCCAGCGCCTCGCAGAGGGCGGTGACGACGGTCGGCCGCAGTCCGGCGCCGCCCGCGAGGAGTTGGTTGGCCCGTATGGCGAGCATGGCGCGGACTTCGCGGGCGGGCAGGGGGTCACCGATGGCACCGGCGTGGCTGCGCAGCAGCCGCAGGCCGTGGTCGGCGGCGGCCTCGGTGGGCACGGCCTCGGTGCGGTTGGCGCCGACGCCGGTGGAGCGCCCGTACACCCGGCCGGAGGCGGCCAGCTCGCGCGCGACATGCCAACTCTGTTCGACACGCTTCATCGCGTCGGTTCCGGGTACCGGACGAGCGGCGCCATCGGCCAGGCGTACGACATCGGTCACCGGGAGGCTCTGTCCGTCCAGTACGACGATGGCCGTGCTCGGGGTGGTGCGTGAGCCCGACGAGTCCATCATGTGGGACGACATCATGCGCGAACGCCTCCTTAACGGACGCTTTGTCTTGCCCTGCGGCCATCCGTAACGACTGATTTACCCGGGGGCATTGACAATCTATTCAGACAACGAGAACTCTGCATGACTATATGCAGCCGGGCAAGGGACGCGGGGCAAGGGACGACTGATGATCAAATTCGACGCGGTGAACAAACGCTTCCCCAACGGCACCACGGCGGTTCACGACCTCACACTGGAGATGCCGGAGGGCGGGATCACCGTCCTGGTCGGCTCCTCGGGCTGCGGCAAGACCACCACCCTTCGCATGATCAACCGGATGGTCGACCCGACGTCCGGGACCATCCGGCTCGGCGGCCGGGATGTGCTCGAACAGGACGCCGCCGAGCTGCGGCGTGGTATCGGCTATGTCATCCAGCAGTCGGGCCTCTTTCCACACCGTACGGTCCTCGACAACATCGCGACCGTGCCCCTGCTGCTGGGCTGGGGACGCAAGAAGGCCCGCGCACGGGCCGCGGAACTGCTGGAGACGGTCGGGCTGGCCGCCGAGGCGGGCAAGCGCTACCCGCACCAGCTCTCGGGCGGCCAGCAGCAGCGCGTGGGGGTGGCCAGGGCGCTGGCGGCCGATCCGCCGGTGCTTCTGATGGACGAGCCGTTCGGCGCGGTCGACCCGGTCGTACGGACCCAGCTCCAGGACGAGCTGATCCGTCTCCAGCGCGAGCTGAACAAGACCATCGCGTTCGTCACCCACGACATCGACGAGGCGGTACGGCTCGGCGACCGGATCGCGGTCTTCCGGACCGGCGGCCATCTGGTGCAGTGCGCCGCCCCCGCCGAACTGCTGGCCCGCCCGGCCGACGACTTCGTCGCGGACTTCCTCGGCGCGGAGCGCGAGCTGAAGCTGCTCTCGCTGACGACGCTCGCCGAGGTACCGCTCCAGCGGGCCACGACGGTACGGGAGGACGCGCCGGCGCCCCCGCCCGGTCCTGAACCGCGTCTGGTCGTCTCGGCGCGGAACGAGCCACTGGGCTGGCTCGCCCCGGACAGCCCGTCCGGCCCGGATGCCGCCGCCCCCGGCGCCCCGCTCACGCCCGTACGGCCGCTGCGCGACACCGACTCCCTGCTCGCCGCGCTGAACGAGTCGATCGCCTCCCCGTCCGGTCTGATAGCCCGGGTCGACGCCGACGGTGTACTGACCGGGGTCACCTCGCGCGAGGCGATCCATGAGCACGCGGGCCGCAGGCACCAGGAAGCGGCGCGGGCGGCCGTACGCCTGGCCGAGTCCACGGCCCTGACGACGGCCCCGGCGCCGACGAAGACCACGGCCCTGTCGGAGACCACGGCCCTGTCGGAGACCCCGGGCGGGGCCGCATGACCATCGAGTGGGCGTGGATATCCGACCACGCGGGCGATCTCACCACCCTCACCCTCTCCCATCTCCAGGCCGCCCTGACCGCCGTGCTCCTCGGGTTGCTGATCTCGCTCCCGCTGGCGGTGCTCGCCCATCGCGTCCGGCCGCTTCGCGGCTTCCTCCTCGGGCTCTCCAACGTCCTGTTCACGATCCCCTCCATCGCGGTGTTCGTGCTGCTGCTGCCCGTCTCCGGGCTGACCAGGACCACCACCGTCATCGGCCTGACGATCTACACGCTGGTCGTCCTGCTGCGGAACACCGTCGAAGGGCTGGACTCCGTCCCTGCCAAGGCGCGCGAGGCCGCCGTCGCCATGGGCACGCGCCCGCTGCGTACGCTCCTCACCGTCGAGCTGCCCCTCGCGCTCCCCGTGATCATGGCGGGCGTACGGATCGCCACCGTCATGTCGATCTCGCTGGTCAGCGTCGCGACCTATATCGGCGACGGCGGCCTCGGCCAGCTCTTCACCGACGGCTTCCAGCGCAACTTCCCCACCCCGGTGGTCGTCGGAGTCGTGCTGACCCTGCTGCTCGCGCTGGTCGCCGATGCGCTGCTGGTGGCCGTGCAGTACGTGCTCACCCCCTGGACGAGGCAGCCGCGACCGAAGAGTGGGAAGGCCTGACCCGACATGTACGAACTCTTCAAGGACCTCGGCTCCTGGCTGGTGTCGAGCGAGCAGTGGACGGGCCCGGACGGTATCGGGCACCGTCTCGCCGAACACCTCCAGTACTCGCTGATCGCGACGGTCATCGCAGCGCTGATCGCGCTGCCCCTCGGGCTGCTCATCGGGCACACCGGCCGGGGCGCGTTTCTCGCCATCAACCTCGCCTCGTTCGGCCGCGCCCTGCCCACGGTCGGGCTCGTCGTGCTGGTCTTCCTGGCCAGCGGGCTGTCCATGACGCCGGTGTACGTGGCGTTGGTGGCCCTCGCCATTCCGTCCATCGTGACCAACACGTACGCCGGGATGACCGCGGTCGACCCGGAGGTGAAGGACGCGGCCAAGGGCCAGGGCATGCGCGGCCGTCAGGTGCTGCTCCAGGTCGAGATCCCGCTCGCGCTGCCGCTGATCATGACCGGGCTGCGGCTCGCGCTGATCCAGGTGGTGGCGACGGCGACCATCGCCGCGTACGTCAGTTTCGGCGGGCTCGGCCGGTACGTCTTCGACGGTCTGGCCCAGCGCGACCTGGTCCAGGTCCTGGGCGGAGCCGTGCTGGTCGCGCTCGTCGCCGTGGCCCTCGATCTGGCGCTGTCCGGGCTTCAGCGCGTCCTCTTCCGCCACCGCACCGCCGCCTAGGGAGACCACTCCAGTGACCTCGAACCCACCCGTGAACCCGGACACGAACCGGCGCACGAACCGGCGCACGAACCCGCCTGCGAACCCGCCTACGAACACGCCTACGAACATGGCTACCAACACGCCTGCGAACACGGCTGCGAAACGGGCTGCGAAGACCACCATGAACCGGCGGAAGGTCCTCGGCGGGCTCTTCGCCGCGGCCTCCGTCCCCGCGCTCGCCGCGTGCAGCAGCGGCATCACCTCCCTCGACGGCCAAGGCGGCGGCGGGAGCGGCGGCGGCTCCAGCGCTGACGGCATCACCATCGGCACCGCCAACTTCACCGAGAACCAGATCCTCGGCCACCTCTACGCCGCCGTGCTCGGCGCCGCCGGGGTGAAGACGACGGTCCGCGCCAACCTCGGCACCCGCGAGATCCTCATCCCGGCGCTCAAGGGCGGCGACATCGATCTGCTCCCCGAGTACCAGGGCGCGCTGCTGCACTACCTCGACCCCGAGGCGACCGCAACGGAGGAGGGCGAGATGCAGAACGCCCTCGCCGTCGTCCTCCCCACGGGCCTCCAGATCCTCCCGTACGGGAAGGCCGAGGACTCCGACGCCTTCGCCGTCACCCGCGAGACCGCCGACAGGTACGGCCTCAGGACGCTGGCGGACCTGAAGAAGCAGAACGGCAAGCTGGTCATCGGCGCGGCGCCCGAGGTGAAGAAGCGGGTCGTGGGCGTCGTCGGGCTCAAGGACGTGTACGGGGTCGAGTTCAAGGAGTTCAAGTCGCTGGACTCCTCGGGACCGCTCGTCAAGGGCGCGTTGAAGAAGGGCGATGTGGATGTCGCCAATCTCTTCACCACGGACACGGACATCGCCGCCGAGGGCTGGGTGGTCCTGACCGACCCCAAGAACCTCGTCCCCGGCCAGCACATCGTCCCGCTGATCGCCGACCGCAAGGCCGACTCCACCGTGCGCAAGGCGCTGGCGCGGCTGGGCAACGCCCTGACGACCGAGGCCCTGACGGAGCTCAACCGCCAGGTGGACAAGGACAAGAAGGATCCGGAGGACGTCGCGAACGCCTGGGCGGCGGACCACGGCCTGAAGAACTCCTCAGGGAAAAACGGGGGCTAACCCCAATGCGCGGAGGATGTCCCGCTCCGTACCGTGGCCGTCATGGAAGCCCGCGACCCTGAGCTCAAGAAGGAGCTCGACGCCACCCTTCAGGCCCGTAACGAGCTGGGGGCGGACTACGAGCCCGCACTGATCGAATCGTTCCTCGAAAAGGTGGAGCAGCGCATGGACGGGATGACCGACCGCCATGTCCGGCGGCGACTCGCCGAGCAGCAGATGGTGGCCGCCCGCGGCGGTGGCCGGCGGCCCGCTGCCTCCGGGTCGGGGTTCGGCGAGCGCTTCGGGTTCGGTGTGGTCTCGCTGGTCCTCGCCATTCCACTGACCGCCATAGCCGTGGTGAACGCGGGCTTCGAGGGGCTGGTCGTCTGCTGGCTGGGCATCGTCGCGGTGAACGCGGTGCACGCCGCCCGGGGCTGGCCCTGGCCGGACCGGAAGCGGCGCGAAGCCTCCGACTGGGAGGAATGACCGGGGGCGAGGCCTCCGGCCGTTGGACATGACCGGGGACGAGGCCTCCGGCCGGTCGACATGACCGGGGGGACGCCGCCGACCGCTGGACAAAGCCGGG
The DNA here is from genome assembly GCF_040303865.1 of Streptomyces sp. NPDC094034. Lineage (NCBI taxonomy): Bacteria > Bacillati > Actinomycetota > Actinomycetes > Kitasatosporales > Streptomycetaceae > Streptomyces > Streptomyces sp. NPDC094034. Next base: position 92,807 of record NZ_JBEOUD010000031.1, read on the forward strand.
GGCGGTCCCGCCGGGGCCGAGCCACGCGAAAGAAGTATGTCGCGGGGACCGCCGCACCCCCGTTACCGGGGGGCGGGACGACGGCGGTCCCCGCGAGGGACACGTTCCGGGTCAGGGCCGGTCTCGTGTCCGGGCGTCCATGGAGGTCCGGGAGCCGCTCCGGAAGTCCTTGACGCCGACAACAGCCACTGTGCCGGACCCGTGTTAAGCCGGTGCTGCGCTGACGTGTCGCGCTCGTACCACTTTCGCGAACCCGCGCCTTCGCCGTCCGGCGCCGCCCCGCCGGACGGCCCCCGGCGTCGGCCCGGGTCCCCGCTTCACGCCCTTACTTCACGTCCTTCGAGAGGTACGCCAGCAGATCCTGCCTGCTCACGACGCCTGTCGGCTTGCCCTCCACCAGCACGATCGCGGCGTCGGACCCATTCGAACCGCTCAGCGCCGCCATCAGATCGGCCACCGGCTCGCCGGAACCCACCTGCGGCAGCGGGGAGGACATGTGCTTCTCCAGCGGGTCACCGAGCGAGGCGCGCCGGGTGAACAGCGCGTCCAGCAGCTCCCGCTCCACGACCGAGCCGATGACCTCCGCGGCCATCACGTCCGGGTGGCCGGCGCCCGGCTTCACGATCGGCATCTGCGAGACGCCGTACTCCCGCAGCACCTCGATGGCCTCGCCGACCGTCTCCTCCGGGTGCATATGGACGAGCGTCGGGATGGCGCCCTCCTTGTGCCGCAGGACGTCACCGACGCTCGCCGCGTCACCGCCCTGCTCCAGGAAGCCGTAGTCGTTCATCCACTCGTCGTTGAAGATCTTGCTGAGATAGCCCCGGCCGCTGTCCGGCAGCAGGACAACCACGACATCGTCCGGGCCGAGCCCCTCGGCGACCTTGAGCGCGGCCACGACCGCCATGCCGCAGGAGCCGCCGACGAGCAGGCCCTCCTCCTTGGCAAGGCGCCGGGTCATCTGGAAGGAGTCCTTGTCGGACACGGCGACGATCTCGTCCGTGACCGTACGGTCGTACGCCGTCGGCCAGAAGTCCTCGCCGACGCCCTCGACCAGATAGGGCCGGCCGGAGCCGCCCGAGTAGACCGACCCCTCGGGGTCCGCGCCCACGATCCGTACGCGCCCGTCGCTCGCCTCCTTGAGGAAGCGGCCGGTCCCGCTGATGGTGCCGCCCGTGCCGACGCCCGCGACGAAATGGGTGATCTTCCCGTCCGTCTGCTTCCACAGCTCGGGACCGGTCGTCTCGTAGTGCGAGCGCGGGTTGTTCGGGTTGCTGTACTGGTCCGGCTTCCAGGCCCCGGGCGTCTCACGGACCAGCCGGTCGGAGACGTTGTAGTAGGAGTCGGGGTGATCGGGATCGACGGCCGTCGGGCAGACGACGACCTCGGCGCCGTAGGCCCGGAGCACATTGATCTTGTCCGTGGAGACCTTGTCGGGGCAGACGAAGACGCACTTGTAGCCCTTGCGCTGGGCCACGATGGCGAGGCCGACGCCAGTGTTGCCGCTCGTCGGTTCGACGATCGTGCCGCCGGGCTTGAGCTCCCCGCTCTCCTCGGCGGCCTCGATCATGCGCAGGGCGATGCGGTCCTTCACCGAACCGCCGGGGTTGAAGTACTCGACCTTGGCCAGGACTGTCGCCTGAATGCCTTCGGTCACGCTGGTCAGCTTAAGCAGCGGGGTATTGCCAACCAGACTGATCATCGAGTCGTGGAATTGCACCGTAGTCTCCGGGGTCTCCGTGATGGTGCGGCCAGCGTATGCGCACACGCGTGAGATTGGGTGACAGTCCTTACGGGGCAGTTAGCTGGTGTGCGCACCCATACTCGTGCGTACGGCGGCTTGGAGGAGGTGGCTCGGACTGTGTCGAGGGCGAGGGTGGCGCGGCGGATCGCCGCGGGTGCGGCCTACGGAGGCGGCGGCATCGGTCTGCTGGGAGCGGCGGGCGTGGGGCTGCTGCTGGCGGAGGTCCAGTTGGCGAAGCGGTCGGTCGGCGGCGGAAGCGCCCCCGTACCGCCCAGCGGCGACGGCTGGTACGGACTGGCCTACGGGCAGACGGAGCCGCTGCGCATGGGCATGCTCGGCGACTCCACGGCCGCGGGACAGGGCGTACGGCGGGCGGGGCAGACGCCGGGGGCGCTGCTCGCCTCGGGGCTCGCGGCGGTCGCCGAGCGCCCCGTGGATCTGTGGAACGTGGCGCTGCCCGGGGCCAGGTCGGACGATCTGGACCGGCAGGTGACCCTGCTGCTGTCGGACACGGCCCGGGTCCCGGATGTCTGCGTGATCATGATCGGCGCCAATGACGTCACCCATCGGCTGCCCGCGACCCAGTCGGTGCGGTGTCTGGCGGCGGCGGTACGGCGGCTGCGTACGGCCGGGGCGGAGGTGGTCGTCGGCACCTGCCCGGATCTCGGCACGATCGAGCCGGTGTACCAGCCGCTGCGCTGGCTGGCCCGCCGGGTGAGCCGCCAGCTGGCCGCCGCCCAGACGATCGTGGCGGTCGAGCAGGGCGCCCGTACGGTCTCGCTGGGGGATCTGCTGGGCCCGGAGTTCGCGGCGAATCCGCGGGAGCTGTTCGGCCCGGACAACTACCACCCGTCGGCCGAGGGGTACGCGACGGCCGCGATGGCGGTCCTGCCCACGCTGTGCGCGGTCCTCAATCTGTGGCCGGAGACGGACCGGCTCGACGCGACCCGCGACGAGGACATGCTGCCGGTGGCGAAGGCTGCCTCGGCCGCGGCGTCCCAGGCGGGTACGGAGGTCACCGGCGCCCGTGCCCCGTGGGCCCTGCTGAAGCACCGTCGGCGTCGTCGTCTGCCGACAGCGGCGGAAGCGACACCGGCGGGAGCCGTCCCGCCAGGAGCGACACCGGCGGGAGCCGTCCCGCCGGGAGCGACCCCTCCGGACGTGCCCCCGGACGCCGAGGAGTCCCAGCACGTGGGCCGGGAGGCATAAGCGCCTGAGCAAGCGCTTGGAAAAGAGGTCCGCATCACATGTCCCGCCCGGTGCCCGCGACACTACGTACGGGTAACTTCCCAGGAGGACGCTCCCTCTCCGCCGGCTCACCCCCAGCTCATTCCCCTCCGCCCTCTCCCACCGCCCACTCCCGCCCGCTCACCCCCGTCATCTCCCCCGTGCCCACTCCCAGCCCCATGGAGCCGTGATGCCCGAAGCCGTGATCGTCTCTGCCGCCCGTTCCCCCATCGGCCGGGCCTTCAAGGGCTCGCTCAAGGAACTGCGGCCCGACGACCTGACCGCCACGATCATCGAGGCCGCGCTGGCCAAGGTCCCGGAGCTCGACCCCCGCGACATCGACGACCTGATGCTCGGCTGCGGCCTGCCCGGCGGCGAGCAGGGCCACAACCTCGGCCGGATCGTCGCCGTACAGCTGGGCATGGACCACCTCCCCGGCTGCACCATCACCCGCTACTGCTCCTCGTCCCTCCAGACCTCCCGGATGGCGCTGCACGCCATCAAGGCGGGCGAGGGCGATGTCTTCATCTCGGCCGGGGTCGAGATGGTCTCGCGCTCGGTGAACGGCTCCTCGGACGGCATGCCGGGTACCCACAACCCGCTCTTCGCGGACGCCGAGGCCCGCACCGCCGAGGTCGCGCAGAGCACGGGTGCCGGCTGGCACGACCCGCGCGAGGACGGTCTGGTCCCGGACGCCTATATCGCGATGGGCCAGACCGCGGAGAACCTGGCCCGTCTCAAGGGCATCACCCGCCAGGACATGGACGAGTTCGGCGTACGGTCCCAGAACCTCGCCGAGGAAGCCATCAAGAACGGCTTCTGGGAGCGCGAGATCACGCCCGTGACGACCCCGGACGGCACGGTCGTGGCGAAGGACGACGGCCCGCGCGCGGGCGTCACGATGGAGGGCGTCCAGGGCCTCAAGCCCGTCTTCCGTCCCGACGGCCTGGTGACGGCCGGCAACTGCTGCCCGCTCAACGACGGCGCGGCGGCACTCGTGATCATGTCCGACACCAAGGCGCGCGAGCTGGGCCTGACTCCGCTGGCCCGGATCGTCTCCACCGGTGTCACCGGCCTGTCGCCCGAGATCATGGGATACGGCCCGGTCGAGGCGTCCCGCCAGGCGCTCTCGCGCGCCGGGCTGAGCATCGACGACATCGATCTGGTCGAGATCAACGAGGCGTTCGCCGCCCAGGTCATCCCGTCCTACCGGGATCTGGGTGTGCCGCTGGAGAAGCTGAACGTCAACGGCGGCGCCATCGCGGTCGGCCACCCGTTCGGCATGACCGGCGCGCGGATCACCGGCACGCTGATCAACAGCCTTCAGTTCCACGACAAGCAGTTCGGTCTGGAGACGATGTGCGTGGGCGGCGGCCAGGGCATGGCCATGGTCATCGAGCGTCTGAGCTGAGCGGGACCGGGCTGGTTCGTAGCGGAGAGTAGTCGTGCGAGTCGGATAAGCGCACCTCAACCCCGACGATCCCCAGTTGTGACTGAATCTCCCCCAGGATGTGACCTGCACCCGGGGGAGGTTCATTCGCCCAGGTCAGAGCCTCATCCGCGGTAAACATAAGGCCCAAAGACCTGTCCAATTCGTGACGTAATGCACTGACGGGCGGCGCTCGCCCACGACAAGCTGAGGTAGGAAGTCGGGGGTATCGATCGGAATCGGGAGTAGTCAGTGAGCGCCATGTCTTTTGCCCTGCTGCTGACCACAGCCACCGCCACGGCCGTGGGCGTCGCCGCCCTGCACGCCGCCCACGGGCTGCGCAAGCAGGTCAGCGCGCTGCGCGCCGAACTGTCCGCGTCGACCCAGGGCGACTTCACCGCCGCCGTACCCCAGGCCAGGAGCGCCACCCACGCCGACGACATACGGACCGCCGTCGCCGAGGCTCTCGCCGAGGAGCGCGAGCGCGAGCTCGCCGAGGCGCGCGCCTTCTGGGCCGCCCAGGAGGCCCGGGACGCCGCCGACACCCCCTCGCTGCTGGGCGGGCTGCCCGGCTTCGGCACCGAGGAGAGCCCGTACTACGTGCCCCGCCAGGTGGATTTCACCGGGCTGGAGGCGCTGGACCTCGACGCCGCCGACGCACTCGAAGACTTCGCGGACTACCCGGAGCTGACCGAGGTCAGCGAGGTGAGCGGGGTGGGCGAGGCCGGTGAGTACGCGGAGGACTCCGCCGAGCTGGCCGCCGCCCGCCGCAGGCACCCCTCGCACCCCGACTTCGTGCCGGTGCAGGCCCCCGTCGTCACCGACCATGAGCGCACGGTGTCACGGCTCGACGAACTCGCCGAGACCGGTACGGCGCTCGCGGACGTACGTCCCGGCCCGCTGGGCACCCTCGACGTCTATGTCTTCGCCGACGGTACGACGCTCTGCATGACCCCGGGCCACCGCGAGACCGCCGAGCGGCTCGCCGGGGCGCTGCGGGAGGGCGAGGCCCCGTTCCTGCTGGGGGGTTCCGGAGTCTCCGGCGCGTACGCCCTGACCTTCTCCTGCGGCGGCGAGCACGTCTACATCCTCGCGGACCGCGTCATCGCGTCCCTCTGAGGGCCTCGGCCTCGGACAAGGGCCTCAGAGCCCGGCACGCACCGCCGCCCGCTCCACCGATCTCACGGCCTCGTCCAGTTCCGCCACGGACGGGGCCGTTCGCAATGCCTCCGCCAGATCCCCGGCCGCGACCGTGAGCTGGTCCGCGACCACGAAGACGCCGGAGTCCGGCATGATCCGGGGTTCCTCGCCAGGGTCGTCGAGCCGCTGGGCCCGTACCGAGAGTTCCCTGGCCAGAGCCAGCGCCTCGGCGGCGGCTCCGCGCTGGAGCCGGCTCTGCGGGGCGGCCCGCAACCGGTCGGCGAATCGGTCCACTGCGGCCGTCAGAGTCGTCGTATCGAGCACGCCGCGACCTTACGCGAACGGACAAGGGCCCCTCCAGGACTGTTGCCAACAGGCGAACGCTCAGGCACGGTGGCGTGAAGGACCAGTACGCGCAAGCGTCCGGAGGCGCCGATGTCCCTTGTCTTCTCCGAAGAGACCCATCGCAACATGCTCTCCCGCATCCCTCATTGCACCGGCAGAGAGATCTCCGACTGGCTTCGCACGGTCGAGGAAGGTCCGGCCCTCCTCCGTTTCGAGGAGAAGGTCAGCTGGCTGAGGGGCGAGCACAATCTCGCGTACGGACACGCGAAGGCGATCATCCACGAGTACGACCTGCGGCGGGCGGCCCGCCGCCTGCTCTGATCCGACACCAGAGACGTCATCCACCGCACGGCACAGCGCGAAGGGGTCCGCGGGCACAGTGCCCACGGACCCCTTCGCGCTGCTCGGCCTACCGCTCAGGCCGTGTGGCGTCAGTCGTTGCCTTGCAGGATGGAGAACAGCCGCAGCATCTCCAGGTAGATCCACACCAGGGTCAGTGTGAGACCGAAGGCCGCGAGCCAGGACTCCTCGCGCGGAGCGCCGTACGCGACGCCGTCCTCGACCTGCTTGAAGTCGAGCGCGAGGAAGCAGGCGCCGAGGATGATGCCGACGATGCCGAAGATGATGCCCAGACCGCCGCTGCGGAAGCCGAGGCCGTCACCGCCACCGAAGACGCTGAAGAGCAGGTTGGCGACCATCAGGAGCACGAAGCCCATGGCGGCGGCCATCACGAAACCGTAGAAGCGCCGGGTGACCCGGATCCAGCGCATCTTGTAGGCGACCAGGACGCCGACGAAGACCGCCATCGTGCCCATGACCGCCTGGACAACCACGCCGGGCGAGAGGTACGTGCTCACCGTGGAGCTGATCACACCGAGGAAGACACCCTCGAAGGCGGCGTACGCGAGGATCAGCGCGGGAGCCGGCTTGCGCTTGAAGGACTGGATCAACGAGAGGACCAGCGCCACGAGCGCGGCACCGATGGCGATGCCGTACGACTTACCGAGGTTGGCGGGGTCCACCGGCAGCAGGACCCACGACAGGACGGCGGTGAGCACGACCGTGCCCAGCGTCATGCCGGTACGGCTCACGACGTCGTCGATCGTCATGACGTCGGGGCGCGCGGGCGCCTGCGGGCCGCCGAGCTGGGTGCCCTGCTGCGGGGCATAGGGGTTGGTGGCGTACGGGTTGGTCGCGTACGGGTTGGTTCCTACAGCGGGGCCCCCGGCCTGCGGCGCCGCGTTGAAGCCCGCGTGGCCGTTGTCGCGGCTGAAGCCCCGTCGCGAGAAGACCGGGTTACTGCTCCTCATCTCACTCCTCCATGGCCGCCCTGCGCGGCCTTGGGACAAGAGTAATGGGAGCGCAAAGCGTACGCCCTAGTGCTCGGGGAGGATCTTTCCAGGATCGTGACGTCCGCTGGGTGCATCTCGTCACACCGGCTGTCATCCCGGCGGCCACTCCTGGGCGCTCCCGGATCATCGGAGCGCTTCCGGCCCGGCGCGTCCACCGGCGCCGGCCGGCCGGCCTTCGCCGGTGATGTGCCCGGAGCCGGACTTGAACCGGCACGCCCCCGAGGGGCAGCGAGGTTTAAGCTCGCCGTGTCTGCATTCCACCATCCGGGCAAGGCGCGCGACGCCGCGTTGGCACAGGAGCCTATCGGGGCACACCACTCGAACAGCCGAGCGGCTACCCGATGTTGTCTTATTTTATTGACGTCTGAGGGTGCGTCAGACCACGTAACGAGTCGTCGGCACATGCCCGGCGCGGGTGGTCATCCCCGACCGGGGCGTGCAGGAATGACGAAAAGTCGCCGCCCGGTCACGCATTTGGCATCGTCGCCGCGGACGCGCGGCACGGAGACTGCCTCGAACACGACCGCGAAGCGACTTACGGCGGATCCGTGTCAGGGGTCGTGTCATCCCCGAGGAGGAGGGCACGACTCGGCGGTCAGACCCAAGACGGCCCCGGGAACGGTTACCACGGCGGACGATTCGCGCCCCGCCCGCCATGAGGATGGAGAAGTCCTCACAGCGCACCGACAGGAGAGTCCTCCCGTGACCACCACCTCGCTCGCCCACCGCGCCACCGCCGTGGCCGCCCGCGCCTCCGATCTGTCGAAGGTCTACGGCCTGGGCGAGACCCAGGTGGTCGCCCTCGACCATGTCTCCGTGGACTTCCAGCAGGGAGAGTTCACCGCGATCATGGGCCCGTCCGGCTCCGGCAAGTCCACGCTGATGCACTGCGTGGCCGGCCTCGACAGTTTCAGCAGCGGTTCCGTACGGATCGGTGAGACCGAGCTGTCGACCCTCAAGGACAAGCAGCTCACGCAGTTGCGCCGGGACAAGATCGGCTTCATCTTCCAGGCGTTCAACCTGCTGCCGACCCTGACCGCCCTGGAGAACATCACGCTCCCGATGGACATCGCGGGCCGCAAGCCCGACAAGGCGTGGCTGGACAAGGTGATCTCGATGATCGGGCTCGCCGACCGGCTCGGCCACCGGCCCACCCAGCTCTCCGGCGGGCAGCAGCAGCGCGTGGCCGTCGCCCGCGCGCTGGCCTCCCAGCCCGAGATCATCTTCGGTGACGAGCCGACCGGGAACCTGGACTCGCGCTCCGGCGCCGAGGTGCTCGGCTTCCTGCGCAACTCCGTTCGGGAACTGGGCCAGACCGTCGTCATGGTGACGCACGACCCGGCGGCCGCCTCCTACGCGGACCGTGTCATCTTCCTCGCCGACGGCAGGATCGTCGACGAGATGCTGCACCCGAGCGCCGACGGGGTGCTCGACCGGATGAAGGCGTTCGACGCCAAGGGCCGTACGAGCTGACGCTCCGCCAACTCCGTTCCGCCCGTACGCCGGCCCCTGGGCCGTCACCGTCCGACCGGCACGACCGTACGGACCCGTGCGTGAGCGTCAACCCGCGTGAGCGTTAACCCGTACGGGGCGCTTCTCCCGTGCGTGGCCCTTGACCCGGCCCCTTGACGCGACCGTTCACCCGGCCGTTCACCCGTACGTGGCCCGCTCGTGCTGACGCTCCGGCAGTCGGCCCCCACATCCGCCCCCTCGGTCCGGTCCGTCGTGTCGGCCCGTCTGTTCGGCCTGCCCTCTCCGCCCACCTCACCAGGACTTCCACCATGTTCCGTACCGCTTTGCGCACCGTGCTCGCGCACAAGGCCAGGCTGCTGATGACGGTCCTCGCCGTCATGCTCGGCGTCGCCTTCGTCTCCGGCACCCTGGTCTTCACCGACACCCTCGGCAACGCCTTCCAGAACCAGTCGGCCAAGAGCTACAAGGACGTCGCCGTCGGCGTCACCGCGTACGACCATCGCGACACCGGCAACCCCGAGGACGCCAAGTCCGACCCCGGGGTCAGCCAGGAGACCGTCGGCAAGATCGGGGCCCTGGACGGGGTCGACTCCGTCACCGGGCGGGTCAACGGCTTCGCCGGGGTCCCCGATCCCGACGGCAAGCTGATCGGCGACGGCTGGGCCAACAACGGCTCCAACTTCGCGCCGGGCAAGAACGGCAAGGACCCCGCCTACACCTTCGTCGAAGGCTCGGGGCCCACCAAGGACACTGAGATCGCGCTCGACAAGGCGACCGCGACCGAGGGGAAGTACACGGTCGGCGAGCCGGTACGGGTCGCCTCCAACGGGCCGGTGAAGGAGTTCACCCTCACGGGTGTCTTCACCACGGACGACGGAGAGGTCAACGCGGGCGGCAGCCTGGTCCTCTTCGACACCGCCGTGGCGCAGAAGCTCTATCTGGAACCCGGCTTCTACAGCGATCTCACCATCACCGCCAAGGCCGGCGCCGCCGAGAGCGCGATCCTCGACCAGGTCGAGCCCCTGCTGCCGGAGAACGCCACGGCGAAGACCGGTGAGCGGCTCGCCTCCGACCAGGCCGATCAGATCGAGTCGAACCTGAGCGGCATCAACCAGATGCTGCTGGCCTTCGCCGCCATCGCGCTCTTCGTCGGCGTCTTCCTGATCTCCAACACCTTCACCATGCTGGTCGCCCAGCGCACCAAGGAACTGGCGCTGCTGCGCGCCGTCGGCGCCACCCGCCGCCAGGTCAAGCGCTCGGTGCTGGCCGAGGCCGCGGTGGTCGGCGCGATCGCCTCCACGATCGGATTCGTCCTCGGCATCGGGCTCGCCGTGGCGCTGCGCTCGGCGATGAACATGGCGGGCGCGAAGATGCCCGCGGGACCGCTGGTGATCTCGCCGACCGCCGTCGGCGCCGCCTTCGGTGTCGGGATCCTGATCACGCTGCTCGCCGCCTGGCTGCCCGCCCGCCGGGCCGCGAAGATCCCGCCGGTGGCCGCGATGAGCAGCGTGCACGGCGTGGCCACCACCAAGTCGCTCGTCGTACGCAACTCCATCGGCGGCGCGCTGGCCCTGCTCGGCGCCGCTGTGATCGTCGCGGGCGCCGGAGCCGGTTCCGACGGCCGGCTGCTCATCGGTGCCGGCGCGTTCCTGACGATGGTCGGTGTGATCGTGCTGATCCCGCTGCTGTCGCGGCCGGTCATCGCGCTGGTACGGCCGCTGCTGCTCGGGGTCTTCGGGGTGTCGGGCAAGCTGGCCGGGCTGAACGCCGTCCGTAATCCGCGGCGTACCGGCGCCACCGCCTCCGCGCTGGCCATCGGACTCACGCTGGTCACCGGGCTGACGGTGCTCGGGGTCACCGTCAGCCAGGCCGTGGACAAGATGACCACAGACAACATCAAGGCCGACTACATGGTGACGATGGCGGGCGGCGGACGGATGGACGAGTCCACGCTCACCGCGCTGGAGAAGGCGCCCGGCGTGAGCGCGGTCTCCCCTCAGATGGTCGCCTCGGTGGAGGTCAAGGACCGCTTCCACTCCGCCTCCGCGGTCACCCCCGGGGACATCGAGAAGGTCATCAACATCGCCTCGGTCTCCGGCTCGCTGGACACCCTCGCCCAGGGCGGGATCGCGGTGGCCGAGGACACCGCCAAGTCCAACGGCTGGAAGGTCGGTGACACCCTGTCGGTCACCTACAGCGACGGCAAGACCGGCAAGCTGAAGGTCGGCGCCACCTTCGCGAAGAACGAATTCCTCTCACCGGTGCTGATGTCGACCGAACTGGCCGCGGCGCACGAGTCCCGGATGTACATCCCCGAGGTGTGGGTGAAGATGGAGGGCGGCGCGAGCGACGCGCACGAGCAGGCGCTGGTGGACTCGCTGGGCAAGAACCCGGCGATCACCATCATGGATCAGCAGGACATCAGGAACCAGTTCGGCGGCCTCATCAACACCGCGCTGAACATCATGTACGGCCTGCTGGCCATGGCCCTGGTCATCGCGATCCTGGGGGTCGTCAACACGCTGGCGATGTCCGTCTTCGAGCGTCAGCAGGAGATCGGCATGCTGCGGGCCATCGGCCTCGACCGGACCAAGGTCAAGCGGATGATCCGGCTGGAGGCCGTGGTGATCTCGCTCTTCGGCGCGTTGATCGGGGTGGGTCTCGGATCCTTCGTCGCCTGGGCGATCGGTGAGACCGTCAAGGACCAGATCCCTGGTTACGCGCTGGTCATTCCGTGGGACCGGGTCGGGCTCTTCCTGGTGCTGGCCGGTGTGGTGGGTGTCCTGGCCGCGCTGTGGCCGGCGCGCAGCGCCGCGAAGCTGAACATGCTGACGGCCATCAAGACCGAGTAGCACGGGACCGGGCGGCGCACGGGACAGCGCCGCTCACGGGACGGAGCGGGAGAAGGCGGGAGAGGGCGGGACCCCAGGGCGGGGGCCCGCCCTCTCCCGCGTACTCAGGTGCCGGCGCAGTAGCGCATCAGATGATCGTGGTCGGCCCTGTACTGGTCGTGAATCGCGTCATTGTCGATCTTCAGCAGGGTCTCGTCATTGGAACGGAGCGCCTGCCACGAGTAGTTGTGGCTGCCGGTCCAGACGATCTTCTGGTTGGCGACACCGTCGTATGTACCGTTCACCAGCAGGTACTTGGAGTGCAGCCCGATCTTCGGCGCCCCGCTCGTGGGCGGGTCCTCCCAGCACTCCACGCGCTGGGTGAGCTTGCCCGAGACGATGGAGGTGACGGTCCTGCCGAGCGACGGTACGCCGACGCCTCCGCCGTTCGGATTGCCGTCGCCCGCCAGATACACCAGACAGCCCGCGTTCTTCATGGCCACGAGCTTGCTCGCGATCTGGTCGCGGTAGAAGAGGTTCGCCGCCATCCGCACCTCGGAGCGGTGCGTCGACGAGCAGGCGACCTTGTCGAGGACGAGCTTGACGGTGTCGGTGGCCGGGTCCTTCCGGTAGTCCGTGCCGGAGGTCTCCCGGCGCGGGAAGAAGTACGTCTTGTACGCGGGATCGGTCGCGCTGGACGGCGTCCGGAAGTACGTCGCGAGACCCGCGCCCGAGGCGCCGTACCTCAGCTGGTCGGAGAAGTACGCCGCGTAGTTGTCGTAGAGACCGGGATCGGCGATCGTCACGGCGTTGTTGAACAGGTCCGTGCGCTGGACGCCGGTCATATTGGCCGAGGTCTGCACGACGACCTTCTCCGCTCCTCCGGTGCGGGAGAAGAGGAAGAACTTGTTGTGGTTGATCGCCCGGCTGCCGATCGTACGGTTGCCGACGCACGAGCGGGTCGAGGGGCAGGACATCACCCAGGACGGCCTGGTCCGGTCGGTACCGAGGCCCGCCGCGAGGTTCTCGTACTCACCCCCGGCGGTGACCGTCTCGTGCGATTTGTAGTCCAGGATCGCCCGGACGGCGACGCCTCGTTCCTTGGCGGCGATCAGGGCGGTGCGGACGCGGTCGTCGGTGAAGGTGTACAGGGATACGGTGATCGAACTGCCCGCGGCGGCGCCGTCGACCAGCGAGACGACATGGTTCCTGATCCTGTCCCGCTCGGCAGGGGTGCCCGCGGGGTCGTTGAAGATCGCGCCGGTGGTGACCGGGGCGGCGGGGGCCCCGGCCGGTAAGGGGGACGGCGACGAGGCTTCGGGCTCGGCCTTGGACAGCGCCTCGGCGGGCTCGGCCTCGGACGGGGCGTGGAACTCGGACCCGTTGTCGCCGCTGTCCCCGCCCGCCCGGTTGTCCCCGTCGGCCCGCGCGGCGCCGGGAACGGCCACGACGGACATCAGGGCGACGGCCAGGCCCAACAGCTGGATTCCGCGCCGGCGACGGCGATGGCGGTGGTGGTGCACACCTGCCTCCTGTTCGGTTTCGGCTCAGGGAGCGCGTGAGAGGGCGCGTGAGGGAGCGCGTGTCGGAAACACCTACCGGGACACAGAAAACGGAGCCGCCGGGCAGGGGTGTGCCCAGCGGCTCCGTGATCCAGGCCCGGACGGCAGAACGTACCAATTCCCCCGCCCTCATCCGGGCCCACTCACCTCTTTGTCACCCGCACGATGTCCCGCGTCAGCCGCCCCACACACGCGCTCGCGCCGGCATCCCGGAGGCGCCGCTCTCCGGGGTCTTCACGGCCAGGATCTGGTTGACGCCGATCTTGTTCCGCTCGAAGGAGAGCGCGGACGCCGCCATGTAGAGGCGCCAGACGCGGGCGCGTCCGGCGGAGGTGCTGCGTACGGCCTCTGCCCAGTGGTCCTCCAGGTTGGCCACCCAGCGGCGCAGGGTCAGGGCGTAGTGCTCCCGGATCGACTCGACGTCGCGGACCTCGAAGCCCGCCTCCTCCAGCGTGGCGACCGTCCTGCCGAGCGGCGCGAGTTCGCCGTCCGGGAAGACGTACGCGTCGATGAACTCGTCGATGCGGTACTTGCTCTCGTCCTGCTCCGGCCGGCGGGCGATCTGGTGGTTGAGCAGCCGGCCGCCCGGCTTGAGCAGGGCGTACAGATCGTCCGCGTATTCGCGGTACTTGACCGAGCCCACGTGCTCGGCCATCCCGATGGACGAGATCGCGTCGTACGGTCCGTCCCTGACGTCCCGGTAGTCCTGGACCCGCAGCTCGATCCGGTCGGTGAGGCCCTCCTCGGCGACGCGCTTGCGCGCGTAGGCGGCCTGCTCCCGCGAGAGGGTGACGCCGGTGACGCGAACGCCGTACTCGCGGGCGGCGTGGATGGCCATCGAGCCCCAGCCGCAGCCGACGTCGAGCAGCCGGTCGCCCTCCTTGAGGGCGAGCTTGCGGCAGATCAGATCGAGCTTGTCGCGCTGTGCGTCCTCAAGGGTGAAGCCGTCGCCGTGGCCGTCGCCGCCGCCCCAGTAGGCGCACGAGTAGACCATCGAGGGGCCGAGCACCAGCTCGTAGAAGTCATTGCCCACGTCGTAGTGGTGGCTGATCGCCGCCCTGTCGCGGCGCTTGGTGTGCAGCGATCCGTGCCGCCGCCGGATCTCCTCGGCGGGCGGGGCGGGCGGCGGCCAGGGTCCCGCGATCTGTACGAGCCCGCGCGCGACGGCCCGCATACGGGGGTCGAGTACGGGGTGCGGCTCGTCCTTGGTGGCGGCGCCGCGCTCCCAGATGAGCCCGGCGAGCAGCCCCAGGGCCTCGAAGAGATCGCCCTTCACATCGATCTCCCCGGCCACCCAGGCGCGCGCGAGCCCCAGTTCGCCGGGTTTCCACAGGAGGCGGCGGAGGGCACGACGGTTACGGATGATCAGGGTCGGAGCGTCCGGGGGACCCGATTCGCTGCCGTCCCAGGCACGGATACGGACCGGGAGCGGGGCCCCCAGCAACTCTTCGGCAAGAGTGGTCAGCCGCAGTGCGGCGTCGGCCATTGCGTACACCTCCGTCATGAGGAATACCGGAAACGCTCAACACCACGTAAACACCGGTCGGGTGTGGTCGCAGTCCCGGCGACGCGCAATGAGACGGCAAAATACCTGCATCTACCACGCACTTTGGGATGGATGTGCGCCCTTTGCACCCCACCCCTGGGCGGCCCACCCCTGGGCGGCCCACCGAGCCCGGGGCACGCGAAAGGGCCGCCCGCACCACGGATGGCGGACGGCCCTTTCGGGGTTCGGCGCGGCGGCGTCAGGAAGCCTTCGCCTTCTCCGGCGCGGACGGCGCCACGGCTGCCGCCGGGGTCGGCTTGGCGGCCTCGTAGAACTCCTCGCGCGGCGTCTCCATGGCACCGAGCGAGACGACCTCGCGCTTGAGGAACATCGCGAGCGTCCAGTCGGCGAAGACCCGGATCTTGCGGTTCCAGGTCGGCATGGCCATGCCGTGGTAGCTGCGGTGCATGTACCAGGCCAGCCGGCCCTTGAGCTTGATCTTCATCTTGCCCATGACGACCATCGCGACGCCCTTGTGCAGGCCGAGTCCGGCGACCGCACCCTTGTTGGCGTGGCTGTACTCCTTCTGCGGGAAGCCCCGCATACCGGAGATCACGTTGTCGCCGAGGACCTTCGCCTGCCGCAGCGCGTGCTGCGCGTTCGGCGGGCACCAGGCGTTCGGGTTGCCGGCCTTGCGGCCGATGACGTCCGGGACCTGGGCGTTGTCGCCGGCGGCCCAGATGTAGTCGGTGCCCTGCACCTGAAGCTTCTCGCTGGTGTCCACATGGCCCCGGGGGCCGAGCGGCAGACCGTAGCGCGCGAGCGCCGGGTTCGGCTTGACACCGGCCGTCCAGACGATGGTGTTGGAGTCGACCTCAAGGCCGTTGTTGAGCACGACGTGGCCGTCCACGCAGGAGTCCATGCCGGTCTTCAGATAGACCTCGACACCACGGCTCTCCAGGTGCTCCTTGCCCCAGGCGCCCAGCTTCGGGCCGACCTCGGGAAGGATCTTGTCGGCGACGTCGACGAGGAGGAAGCGCATGTCCTCGCGCTTCACGTTCGTGTAGTACTTGGCCGCGTCGCGCGCCAGGTCCTCGACCTCACCGATGGTCTCCGCGCCGGCGAAGCCGCCGCCCACGAAGACGAAGGTCAACGCCTTGCGGCGGACCTCCTCGTCGGCGGTCGAGTCGGCCTTGTCGAGCTGCTCAAGGACGTGGTTGCGCAGCCCGATGGCCTCCTCGATGCCCTTCATGCCGATGCCCTGCTCGGCGAGGCCGGGGATCGGGAAGGTACGGGAGACGGCGCCGAGCGCGACGACGAGGTAGTCGAAGGGCAGCTCATAGGCCTCGCCGACGAGCGGCGCGACCGTGGCGACCTTGCGATCCTGGTCGATGGTCGTGACCCGGCCGGTGAGCACCTCAGCCTTGGGCAGCACGCGTCGCAGCGGGACGACGACATGCCGAGGCGAAATGCTGCCGGCGGCGGCTTCGGGGAGGAAGGGTTGGTACGTCATGTACGAGCGAGGGTCGACAACCGTGACGGTCGCCTCCCCGTAGCGCATCTTCTTCAGAATGCGACGAGCTGCGTACAGGCCTACGTACCCACCGCCTACAACGAGGATCCTGGGACGCTCCGTGGTGCTCATGCCATCGAGTATCCACCCCCCTCGGAGGGGGTGCTCGTGAGCCCCTTCACAAGGTAGAGGCCCCCTAGTGCTACACTGCGCGGCCCGCGTGATCGACATCATGGTCCAGCGGGGGAACCAGATGGCGGGTTTAGTCGTTGCCCACCCCTCGTGAGCTGGCCCTCAGCGCTCGGACGGGGGTGAACCGCGCCGCCTTGTTCATACGCGCGTAACGTGCCCGGAACCGCCCGGTATAAGGGCGCGGGGGCCCCTTGGGGCTAACAGACCGCCATCGGGAACAGCCCCACCACTCCCCGGGGCCGATTTCCTTGTGAAGAAGTTCACGAACTTTCTCGCGGCGGCCTCGGGGAGGGCTCGCAGCGCCTCCGGGAGCCCTCGGGGCGACGGGGCGGCCGATGCCTAGGGGAAATCGGCACGGGCCTTGTTGACCAGGCGGTTCAGGGGCGGGCCGCCGGCCGCCCAGTTGTCGTCGTCGAAGTTGAGCGTGCCTTCGGCACTGGTCACCGATACGACGCGGGGGAAGTCCTCATTGGCCCAGAACGCGAAGAACGCACTGCCCGAGGCACCATGGTCGACGCTCGCCGTCTCGGTGTCCATGTAGAGGCCGTCGCCTTCCTGCCCGACGATTCCCGGGTTGTCGGCGTCCTCGAACGACACCTGGTCCTGGAAGAACGGCACTTCGTCGTTCCCGAGGTCGTGCGGGTACGACACGTTGAACCAGAACGGCTTGTCGTCCCAGTCGTTGCTGTACGCCCGCGTTCCCATGAAGCCCAGCTGGTCGCCGAGCGGCCGGTCGAGCACGAAGACGATGTAGTCCAGCGAGACGCTGATCTCGTCGTCCGGGTTGTCCACCTCCCTGAACCAGTAGGTGCGGGTGGCGTTCGCGACCCCGAAGGGTGCCGCTCCTCGGTTGAACGACGGGGTGAACGCGACCGGGCTGAGGTTGGGGCCCGGCCAGTGCCAGTTCATGACGTGACTGGCGGTCAGCACATGGCGGGGACCGATCAGCGTGCCCGTCCCGACCTTCACCTCGGCCGAACCGGGGGCGACCGGGACCGTGACCCGGCCGACCGTGCTGAAGGGGTAGGCGAGGCTGTCCATCTCGACCCGCCGGTCGGGCTGGTACACGTTCAGTGGCCGGACCGGTCGGCCCTCGACCGGGCGCAGGCGCGTCGGCCGGTACCGGACGGGCTGGCCATGGCGCGCTCCTTCCCGGATCACCCGTTACTCCCAGTCTGGGCACGGCTGACGGGGCCCGCGACTGGGGCGCTGTCGCAGGGGATGCACAGGGGATACGCAGGGGGTGCACAGGGGTTACGCAGGGGCGGCCCACCCCGACCGCCCCTCCGCCCGAACCCCCGGCACGATCGTTGGCCGGTCGAGCGGTGGAGTCAGATCCACCCGCACTGCCGCGCGACACGGGCGGCCTCGTGCCGGTTGGCCACCTTCAGCTTGACCGTGATGTTCGACAGGTAGTTGCGGGTCGTCCCGGGTGCCAGGACCGCGCGTTGCGCCACCTCCTCGATAGGTGCCCCGTCCGCCGCCAGGGAGAGGATGTCCGCCTCTCGTTTGGTCAGCGGCGATTCGCCCGCCGAGATCGCGTCGGCCGCCATCTCCGGATCGATGTACCGGATGCCCTGGTGGACCATTCTGATGATGTCCGCCAGCTCCCTCGCCGATGTCGTCTTCGGTACGAACCCGCGGGCTCCCGCCAGAAGCGCCGGCTTCAGATATCCGGGCGCCGCGTGCGAGGTGACCACCAGGCAACCGATGGAAGGATGAGTCTGCTGTAAATCGCGTATGACGGCGATGCCATCCTTTCCCGGCATCTGGAGATCCAGTACGCAGATGTCAGGAATCAGCTTTCTGGCGAGTGCGGCCGCTTTGAGGCCGTTCTCAGCCTCTGCGACCACTTCCAGATCCTCCTCCGTCGCCAGCAGCGCGGAGAGTGCTCCGAGGATCAGCTTCTCGTCGTCGGCCAATAGGACTCGAATGGTCACAACTCATTCCTTTCCCAGGAGTGGAAGGGTGATGAGGAGCTGATAGACGCCGCGGGTCAGCAGCCCGTGCTCCAGTCGCCCTCCCAGCGGGGTGACGCGCTGTTCCAGGCCGACCAGTCCCGTCCCCTGTTTCGCGGACTGCTCGGGCAGGGAGTGCACGCCGTCGTTGACCACTTGAAGGGTCACTTCCCCCGCACGTGACGGGGTGAGGGTGAAGGTGCAGGCGGTCGCCTTGGGCGCGTGCCGCATGACGTTCGTGGCCGCCTCTCGTACGGCCCAGCCCAGCACCTCGCGCACCTCGTCAGGCAGCGGCGGACCGCCGTTGTCGTGGGCCACGGTGCACTGGACGCCCGAGGCATGCAGCAGTGATCGCGCACCGTCCAGTTCGTCATGGAGAGAAGGGGTACGAGCGGCGTTGACCACCGCCCGGATCTCGCTCTGCGCCTTCCGCGCCAGCGCCTCCACCTCCGCCAGTTCCTCCACCCTGCCCGTGCGGGTGGCGAGTTCCGACTTGAGGGCGATGACGGCCAGATTCCGGCCGAGGGTGTCGTGCAGATCGCGGGACATCCGCAGCCGTTCCTCGGCCACCGCGAGCAGTGCCGTCACCTCCGCCGCCGCTTCCAGACGCGCCATGACCGACACGGGCCAGAGCGTCGAATGGATGGCGAGGATGACGGTGGCGAAGACGACCGCGGCGGCCAGCGCCGCGGGCAGCGGACCGGGAAGAGCGAAGACAGCCGCCGCGGCGACGCACGCGACTCCCGTAAGCAGCCGCACGCGCGGTGTCAGATCGGCCACCGCCACGGCCGCGGGCACCACGGCCACGCCGGCGAGCGGTGCGATGTGTGCCTTCTCGAACAGCCCTGCCAGGGGAAGCACCCATAAACAGGCCAGCCACAACAGGGTGGGTGCCACGAGGACGAGAGGCGACACCCCGACGGGACGACCGGTCCACACGGACCGGATCAGCGCTCCCAGGTGACTGGCGTAGAGCAGCGATACGAGAACCAACGCGGGGTGAGGCGAGGGCAGTTCGGCGATGAGAAGGAACACGAGAGGGGGCGCCGCCAGACAGACGGCCAATGCCTGGCGTGCCTGTCTCGCGACCTTCGCGGCGTCGCGTCGTGTGGTGTTCATTCGCGCGGGTCCCAGCGGAAGACGCGGCGTGTCGCGGCTGCCGTGATCGCTGACCACGCCAGCAGGGTGGCGCATTTCACCAGCACCGATCCGACGGAACCACCTTCCCCGGTCCAGGCGGAGTTGGCGAGATCGACGGCGGGGGTGAGCGGGAAGAAGCGGAGCACCGCTGCCACCGGATCGGGGAACAGTTCGAGCGGCACGGCCGCCCCGGATGTCAGCAGCAGCACCAGCAGTCCGAGCGTCGCCACGCCCTGCGCCGCCTCCGACGTGCGGCAGGCGACACTGGAGAAGGCCGCGAGTCCGATACAGATCGGCAGGGAGAGCAACAGCGCGAGGACGGCGAGGTGCGGCAGCCCGGGTGCGCCTGTCGAGATGACCGAGAGCGCGACCGCGATGATGGCGAACTGCGCGACAGCGACGGCCAGATAAGGGATGGCGCAGCCGATCAGGATGATCGGATCGGTGACCTCACCCGTGCGCAGCCGCTTGAGCACCGCCTCTTCGCGGCGCACCACATAGACGGCCGTCAGGGGCGAGTAGACGACGAGGATGAGGACGACGGCGAGGGAGGTGGAGACCATCATCTGCCCGAGGCTCCGGCCGGTCTCCTCGCTGATGGAGAACTGGCTCACCGTGGCCAGCATTCCGCAGATGATCATCGCGGGGACGACCAGGACGTTGAACAGGTTCATCCGCGAGCGGGCGAACATCGCGAGCTCGGCGCGGCTCAGGCCCTTGAGCTGCTGTACGGCTTCGGCGGCGTAGGAGGGCGCGGGGGCAGCGGGAGTGGTCACAGCTGGGGTTCCGTTTCCGAGGCGCGGGCGATGTGCAGGAATGCCTCTTCCAGGGAGGCGGAGCGGGCGTTGAACTCTTCGAGCCGGATGCGCTGTGCGTCCGCCCAGGCGAGCAGCTGGAAGGTGGTGGCCTGTAGGTCCTGCGTCTGTAACTGCACCCGGGAACCGCTGTCGTCCACCGCGGTCGCCCGGAGCGCCTCCGCGGTCGGCAACTGGTGCGCGGGGACCCCTTGGGGCAGGCGGAAGCTGAGCGTGGAGGGGTGCGCGGCCACGATGCTGCCGACCGTTCCGGTTGTCGCGATCCGCCCCTGGTGCATGATCGCGAGTCGGTCGGCGAGTTGCTCGGCCTCCTCCAGATAATGCGTCGTGACCACCACGGTGGCACCCTGCTGGTTGAGCTCCTTGATGATCTTCCAGGTGTCGTGGCGGCCCTCCGGGTCCATGCCGGTGGTGGGTTCGTCGAGGAAGATCAGTTCGGGGCGGGAAAGCGTGGTCAACGCGAGGTCGAGGCGGCGCCTCTCGCCGCCGGAGAGGTTCTTGACGGTGACGGCGGCGCGATGGCCGAGGCCGACCATGGACAGGGCCTCGTCGATGGGGCGAGGGTTCGTGGTGCACGCGGACCACATGCGGAGGGTCTCGGTGATCGTCAGATCACGGGAGAATCCGCCCTGTTGAAGCATGATGCCCATCCGGCGGCGGGTGGTACGGCGTTGCCGGTACGGGTCCTCGCCGCCGAAGAGGCGGATGCGGCCCTTGGTGGGAGGAGCGAGTCCCTCCAGGAGCTCCAGGGTCGACGTCTTGCCCGCGCCATTGGTGCCCAAGAGGGCGAAGACCCGGCCGGCGGGTACGGCGAGATCGATGCCGCGCACCGCCATATAGCCGTCGGATCCGGTGCCGTATCGCCGCCATAGGTCTGTGGCCTCGATCACATTTTCCGTCTTAGTGATGTTCACATTCTCAAGCCTGGCAGTGAATTCACAGGTCAAGACGTTGGTTGAGTCATGGATTGTTCTGGCAAATGCCATAGACGGGCTATGACATTTGTCAAGTATTGGAATGATCACTTCAGGTTACCGATGTGACCTGCGTCATATTCACGCCTCTCGGGTGCTGCTTGTATGCAATGCGTGACCGGCCTCCCGGGTCAGGCGGGACGGGCGATACGCCGGAAGCGCTCGGTGCACGAGACCCCTCGTGCACATGAGGAGCGGCAGTTCCCTTCGTGACAAGTAGCAGCGACTAGGGAGTAGTAGCCATGCGCGAGATCACCGAGAGGGCCGAAGCGACGCTGTCCGAGACGGACAAGGGTCAGGTGTGTGTGGCCCAGCCACCGGTCCTGGCCACTCCCGCCGCCGTCGTGGCCCTGGCCGGCTGTGTCGTGGCGACTGCCGCTGTCAGAGGATGACCGACAACCAAGGAGAAATCGCCATGCGCGAGATCACTGTGAAGACCGAGCCGAAGCTCTCCGAGACGGACAAGGGGCAGATCAACGTGCAGCAGGCCCCGGTCCTGGCAACCCCCGTCGCCGCCGCGTTCGTCGCCGGCTACACCGTTGCCAAGGTCTTCGGCAAGTAACACCCCACCGCGCCCAACTCGCCGACAGGCAACGCGGGTAACGGTCTGACAAGCAGAGGTCTGCGTGCAGTGGAAGTGCACGCAGACCTCTGCCCACCGGAGAATACCGTCGCATGAGCCGCGGAGTGCCATCAATCCCCGTTCCTGGCTCCGAGCCGGTATCCCTCGCTCCGGGCGAAGCGGTCCCACGGTCCGTGTGACATCCCCACGGACCCGTCACCCCACCTCATCCGCCTTCTTCATCATCACCAGGGGAAGTGCACCATGCGACGACCCGGGCATCATCTGCGCCGGCTCACCCAGACCGTACTGAACCCCCCAAGCCTCTCCCGCGACCGGGCCCTGGGCATCTCCGAGCGCCTGGGTGCGCTGACCATCCTCAACTCGTCCCTGGAATACCTGACGCAGACGAAGCAGACGGACGCCGGCGGGCTGAGCGACTGGAATGTCACCCGTGACCTGAAGCGCGAATCCGGCCCGCTGCTGCGGAAGGTACTGGAGAGCGTTTCAGGGCGTCGTACCACCAAGGCGCTCCATGTCAGCCGTGCCCTCGGTGCCACAGTCCTGATGGCGCCGGGCAACCAGAAGTGGCGTGGCGCCGTCAGCCTCTACCTCGCCGCGAGCGGACTGCTCGTCTATTCCCGGCACCTCTACGGCACCGACGGTTCGGATCAGGTGTCGGTCATCGTGCAGGGGGCGACCGGCGCCGCGC
Organism: Streptomyces sp. NPDC094034; assembly: GCF_040303865.1. NCBI lineage: Bacteria > Bacillati > Actinomycetota > Actinomycetes > Kitasatosporales > Streptomycetaceae > Streptomyces > Streptomyces sp. NPDC094034. The sequence goes on from NZ_JBEOUD010000031.1 coordinate 115,262, forward strand.
GGCTCGTCCCGTCGGAGCCCGCCAAGGACGCCCTGGTCTGGTACATCGCGGCGCAGGCCAACCTTTCCTACGCCATCTCGGGGTGGGTCAAGCTCTTCGGAAAACAATGGCGCGACGCCTCTGCCCTGCCGGGGATCATGCGGACCCGCTCCTACGGCCACGCCGGAATGTGGACCTGGACGCAGAAGCACCCCAGGGCCTCGAAGCTGCTGACGCACTCCGTGCTGGCCCTGGAGTGCGGGTTCCCCCTGCTGTACGCCTTCGGCGGGCGCCTCACGCGCCCCGTGATCACGTCTGTCGTCCTCTTCCACGGTGCCAACGCCTATCTGATGGGCCTCGGCCGGTTCTTCACCGCCTTCACCTCCATGCATCCGCTCGTCGTCTACACCGCTGTCCCCAAGACGGACCCCGTCGGCGCCCGCCGGGACGACCGTCTCCTCCCACTGACCGCGGCGGCGCTGGGCCTGTCCACGGCGGGGGCCGTGCTGTCGGCGGTGCGGCGGCGCATGACGGTACGTCAAGGACCGTACAAGGGCGAGATGTTCACGGCACCTTCCGGGAACGTCCTCCAGTACACAACGCATGCCGAGGGCGACGCGGATCAGCCGGTCGTCGTGTTCGAGACAGGCCTGGTCGCCACACCCGAGTACTTCGCCTGGATAACCGACCACCTTGAGGACAACACCCGGCTGGGAGTGGTCAGTTACGCCCGCGCGGGCTACAACGGCTCGCTCCGCGACGTCTCGGGCCCGTACCGCCTGGATGAATCCGTGGCAGACCTGGCCGACCTGATCCAGGGGGTGGTGGCCCAGGGGCGCCCGGTGATCCTGACCGGCCACTCCCTGGGCGGGGAACTCGCACGGCGTGCCGCGCCACTCCTGGGCAACCGCCTGGACGGGGTGGTGTACATCGACCCCTCCCACCCCGCGGAACTGCTGCGCTCGACCCAGCAGGCGAAGACGGCCGACCGGCTGTCGGAGAGCTTCACGCAAATGAGGTGGTTCCTGGGGCTGGGCACGGGTGCGCTGATGTCCCGGCCCGATTGGGTCGAGGAACTGCCCGACCACGTACGCAAGAGGGTCTTCGCGCAGTACGGAGACGCCCTCTTGTGGCAGGCCGGGCGCCGTGAATGGGAAGCCGTGCAGGAGGACTTCCGGAGTTTCACCGGCGATCTGCCCCCCACCCCGGGCCGCGGCCTGGTCATCTCCGCTCAGCAGACCGTCGACAGAGACCCCGAACAACTGCTCATGCATGCCGAGCTCGCCCAAGCGCACCGGGAGGGCGCACACACCGTGGTGATCGAGGGAGCGGAGCACACCGGGGTGCTGACCCAGCCCGGACACGCCATCAAAGTGGCGGGCATCATCGCCGCCTTCGCCACCGCCACCGCCACCGAGGGCGCCGAGACTCGCGGGGAAGAGGTGGCACAGTGAAGATCGCCGACACTCTGCGGGACGCGCTCCGCGGTCCCGGCGCGGGCTGGCGGATCGCGGGAGCCGCCGTGCTCACCGCTACGGTCGCGGCCCAGCACCCAAATGATCTGTTCGACCGGATAAGGACGCGGGACGCCGTGTACCTGATACCGAACTGGCGCTTCTTCGCCCCGAATCCGGCCGTGCACGACTCCAACCTCCTCTACCGGACCCTGTCGTCGGACGACGACACCTCGCCGTGGACGGAAATCTCCCTGGCTCCGGACCGGACCGTGCGGCACATGATCTGGTTCCCCGACCGCAGAGCGGGCAAGGCGATCTTCGACGCCGGTGATGAAATCCTCCGCTACATCAACCGGGGGTTCTCGGTCGCCCAGCGGCTTCCTTCCTATCGCCTCCTGGAGAACTACTTACGCCGAGAGATCCGCGAGAGCGAGGGCGGGCACGCCATCAAGGGCTTCCAGTTCGCCTTCGCCCGAACCGCTGGATACGACACCAAAGAGGAGGCGGAGATGCTGTTCATCTCCCCCTACACCCCGATGGTCCCCCCGACGCGCCCGACACCGGCGGCCTGAGCCGCGGGGCCGGGCCACCCACCCCACTACCGCGCGGCGCGAGCGCGACCGATTCGTTCAATACGACGTCGCCACCGGCTTCGTACCATCGCGGCCATGGAGACAACGGCTTCGGCCTCGCGCCACATCAGCATCCACATCGACCGCCCTGTCGGGGCGGTCTACGACTACGCGTCGAACCCCGCCAACCTGCCCGAATGGGCTCACGGGCTCGGGCGCTCCATCACCAAGACCGACGGTCAGTGGATCGCGGAGTCGTCGCCCCTGGGCCGGGTCGTGGTCGCCTTCGCGCCGGAGAACGAGCTTGGAGTCCTCGATCACGATGTGACCCTGCCCTCGGGCGAGGTCGTCTATAACCCGGTGCGAGTGATCGCCGACGGCGCCGGGAGCGAGGTGGTGTTCACTCTCCGCCGGCAGCCGGGAATGAGTGACGAGGACTTCCAACGCGATACGGATGCGGTACTCGCCGACCTCACCACGCTCAAGGGGGTGCTGGAGGGCGCGTAGCGTTTCCGGGCTAGCGGTGGGGGTGAGGGCCGAGGGGTAGTCAGGGTGGGCCGGGGGGTTTGGGCTCGGGTGGGGGCCGCCCCTAGGTTTCAGTTTCGCGGTTCCGGGTCGGGCGTCAAGGGCGCTCCTTCGTCGCGT